>DATLZL010000055.1:0-4953 GCA_035574035.1 Binatia bacterium
AGCCCGACCGCCCACGCCGTGACGGCCCCGGCCGCCACCGCGACGGCCAGCGAGGCCCACGGGTTCCAGCCGTGGGAGGCGCTCAGGACACCGGAAACATAGGCGCCGATGGCGAAGAAGGCCGCCTGCCCGAGCGAAACCTGCCCCGCGAAGCCCATGACCAGCGACAGCCCGAGCGCGGCCAGGGCGTTCAGACCGATGAAGACGAGCGTGCCCACGACGTAGCTGGACGGCCACAGGAGCGGCGCCGCGGCCACGGCGGCCGCCGCTCCGGCCAGTCCGAGCCAGCGTGCGCCGGCGCCCACCGCCTCAGGTCTCCTCGGCCAGCCGCCAGGGCAGCCAGCCCGCCACCTGGGCCAGGCAGATGGCGATCAAAATGACGAAGGCGACGGCGTCCTTGTATCCGGAGGAGACGAGCCCGGCGGCGAACGCTTCCAGGGCGCCGAGGAGGAAGCCGCCGGCGACGGCGCCGGGCGGGCTGATCAGGCCACCCAGCACGGCGGCTACGAAACCCTTGAGCCCCAGCATGAGGCCCATGTCGTAGGTGGCGTAGGTGATGGGGGCGATGACGACGCCGGCGGTGGCGCCGAGCGCGGCCGCCAGCGTGAAGGCGAGGAGCGACACCCGCGACACGCGGATGCCCATGAGCCGGGCGGCCCGCGCGTTGACGGCGCAGGCGCGGACGGCGGTCCCGGCGTAGGTATGCTGGAAGAAGCACCAGAGCAGGGCGAGGACCGTCCCCGTCACCCCCAGCACCCAGAGGCCCTGGCGCACCACGACGGCGCCGAAGACGTGCACCGGCGGTCCCGGCGAGAACGGCCGGAGCGCGAACGGATCGGTGCCCCAGAGGATCAGTGCGCCGCCGCGAAGTGCGATGGAAGCGCCGATGGTGAGGATGAGGATGGAGAGCGCCGGAGCGTCCCGCCGGGGGTGGATGGCCGCCCGCTCGAGCAGCGCTCCCAGCCCCGCGACCCCGGCCACCGACAGCCCGAAGGCCGCCGGGGTAGCGAGGCCGCGAGCGCCGAGGCTGGCCATGATCAGCGCCCCCAGCATCACCATCTCGCCCTGGGCGAAGTTGATGATGCGGGTCACGCGGAAGACGATGACGAACCCGAGCCCGATGAGGGCATAGACGCCGCCCACCACCAGCCCGGTGGCCAGGTACTGTGCCAGCTGGTCGCCGAGCGTCACGGTCCGGTCACCTCGCGAGCTTCCACTGGCCGTCGACGATCTGCACCAGCGTGACCGCCCGGCGGTCCAGCCCGTTGTGGTCAGCCGGCGAGAGGTCGAAGACGCCGGTGATGCCGACGAAGTTGCGGGTCGCCTCGATGGCCGCCCGTACCCCGGCCCGGTCGGTGCCCGCCTTCGCCATCGCCCGGACCACGAGCTGCACGGCGTTTCAGGCGTGGCCGCCGAAGGTGTTGCGGGAGCCGTACCGGGCCTCGAAGTCCCGGGCATAGGCGAGCAGGACCGGCTTCTGGACGTCCTCGTCGGGCAGCTGTTCGGCCACCAGGAGCTTGCCGGCCGGGAAGATGACGCCGCCGGCGGCGGGGCCGGCCAGCTCGATGAACCGCTTGTTGCCCACGCCGTGGCTGTGGAAGAGCGGGGCGGCGATCCCCAGGTCGCGGTAGTTCCGGGTGACGATGGAGGCCGAGGGCGGGATCGACCAGATGACGACCGCCTGCGGACTGGCCGCCTTGACCCGCGCCAGCTGCGGGGTCATGTCCACGTCCTTCTGGCCGAACTTCTCGTTGGCGACGACCTGCAGCCCCAGCCGCTGGGCGGCCTTCTCGAACTCGATCCAGCCGAGCTGTCCGAAGGCGTAGTCGACGTTGAGCCAGCCCACGCGGGTCAGCCCCTTGGCCCGGAGGTAGTCGGCCAGGACGCCCGCGATGAGGTGGTCGCTCTGGGGGGTCTTGAAGACCCACTTCCGCTCGGCGGCCGGCTCCACGATCTTCATCGCCGCCGCGCAGGAGACCATGGGCACCTCCGCCTTCTGCACGGTGTCGAGGATGGCCAGCGAGGTGCCGCTGAGCGTGGTGCCGACGATGGCCGTCACCCGGTCCTCGTCGATCAGCTTCTTGGCCGCCAGGACCGCCTTCGTCTCGTCGCTGGCGTCGTCGTAGATCACGATCTTGAGCGAGTGCCTCCTGCCGTCGGGCCCCGTGACGCCGCCGCGGGCGTTGATCTGGGCCTCCAGCATCTGGGCGGTGTCGCGCTCGGGAATGCCCAGCGAGGACCCGGGCCCGGTGATCGAGAAGATGGCGCCGATCCGGTAGGGCTCGTCGGCGCCGGCGAGGGCCGGGCCGAGGGCGAGGGCGGCCAGGGCGAGCAGCACGGTGAGGGACCCCATGACGTCCTCCTCTCGGTTCAGACCGGTCTTTCCATCTGCACCATCGGCCCGTGGCGAAGCCCCAGGGCCAAGAAGAACTCGCGCACGTCCTCCTGGGTGGGGTCGATCAGCGTGGCGAGCCGCTCGATGGCCCGGAGCTCGCGCCCGCTGGCCACGAACCGGTCCACCAGCGCCCGGGCCACCCCGAGGCCGCGGTAGCGCGGGTCCACCCCGATCAGATCCACCCAGCCGGTGCGGGCGGCGATACCGAACTCCGACTCGCCGACCCAGCCGAAGAGGAAGCCGACCAGGCGGCCGTCGGTCTCGGCGACCAGCGACATCCAGGGGGGTCGGAGCGCCGCCATCTCGAGCCGCGTCTGCCAGTAGCCCTTGCGCGTCTGGCCGGTGAGCCGCTCGTCGATGCGGACGATGTCCGCCAGGTCGGTCGGCTCGACCGGACGGATGACGATGCCGGGGCTCATCGGGTCACCCTCCGGCCGCCGCCGGGGCGGTCAACTTGCGGAACCGCTGCCGGCCGAGGAGCGCGGCCCCGAGGGCGGTCGTGAATTCCGGCTCCTCGGGCACGTTGACCGGCACACCGAGTTTAGCGCGCAGGGCCGCCACCATGCCGGCCTGCCGGGCCACACCGCCGATGAAGGTCACCTCGCCATCCAGGCCCACGCGCTTGAGCAGCGCCAGCGCGCGGTCAGCCAGCGAGTCGTGGATCCCGCGCAGGATGTCCTCGACCGGGACTCCCTCGGAGACGTGGTTGATGATCTCGGACTCGGCCAGGACGGCGCACACACTGGAGATCGGCTGCGGCCGGGCGGCCGCCAGCGACAGGCGGCCCACGTCGTCCAGCGGGACCTCCAGGTACTTGGCGGCGCGCTCCAGGAAGCCGCCGGAGCCGGCCGCGCACTTCTCGTTCATGTGGAACTCCTTCACCTTGCCGCCCTCGCGCAGGCGAATGGCCCGCGAGCACTGGGCGCCGATGTCCAGCACGAAGCGGGTGGTCGGAAACAGGGCCGCGGCGCCCCGAGCGCCGCAGGTGAGGTCGGTGATCTGGATGTCGCGGGCCGCCACCGCGTAGCGGCCGAGCCCGGTGGTGGCGACGTAGGCGACGGGACCGCCGCCGGCGTCGCTCCGGGCGCGGTCGAGGGCCTCCTGCGCCACCGCCTCGAAGTCGGCCCGCGTGCGGAGCCGGCTGCGGGCCCGCACGCGCCCCTCGACGTCCACGAGCACCGCCTTCGTCGTCCCCGATCCGATATCGATCCCAGCGATCAGCATCGCTGGCCGACCTCCTGCGCGGCGGCGAGCGCGCGCTCGCGCGCCGCCGCCGCGGCGCGCTCCAGGGCGAACAGCGCCGCCCCCAGCGCGCCCATGAAGTGCCCCTCCTCGCTCACGTTCAGCGGCCGGCCGAGCACGGTTTCCAGCGCCCGCACCATGCCGACGTTGCGCGAGACGCCGCCGGTGAAGGTGACCTCGTCCTCCACGCCGACCCGGCGTACCAGGGCCATGGTGCGGGTGGCGATGGCCTTGTGGACGCCGCCCAGGATGTCCTCCACGCTCTTCCTCTGGGCGAGGTAGGACATGATGTCGCTCTCGACAAACACGGTGCAGACCGAGGTGAGCCGCACCGGGTTTCGGGCCGCGAGGGCGCGGGGCCCGATCTCGTCCAGGGCGAGGCCGGTCACGTCGGCGGCCGCGGACAGGAAGCGCCCGGTGCCGGCCGCGCACTTGTCGTTCATCGCGAAGTCGATCACCGAGCCGTCGGAAGCGACCCTGATGGCCTTGGTGTCCTGGCCTCCCATGTCGATGACGGTCCGGGTCTTCGGGAACACGTGGTGGGCGCCGCGCGCGTGGCAGGTGATCTCGGTCACCTGCGCGTCCCCGAAGCTGACCTTGTAGCGGCCGTAGCCGGTGCCCACCACGCAGCCGACCGTCCGCCGGTCGAGGCCGGCGGCCTGGCAGGCTTCGAGGAACGCTCTCTCGCCGGCCCGGGCCACGTTGGCCCCGGTGGCGATGAGCGAGCGGGCCACCACGCGGCGGTGCTCGTCCACGATGACGGCCTTGGTCTGCGTCGAGCCGACGTCCACTCCGGCGCCGTAGATCACGAGAGCCTCCTTCCCACGGTGAGGCGGCCGACGGTGATCGGCCGCAGCCGGCCCGCTTCCCGGATGAGCGCGCTCTTCAGACGGGCCTGCCCGACGATCAAGAGCGCGCCGGCCAGCGCGGCCAGCAGGTCGGTGCGCCGCGAGAGCGCGAGCCCCAGCAGGCCGAGCCCCAGCGGCAGGACCGAGGCGGTCGCGAACGTGGCCGCGGCTGCGGCGCCCCGGTGCAGGGGGCGGACCGCCGCCCGGAAGACCTCGTCGCTCGACCAGGTGAGGTACGCGACCCAGACGAGTCCGGCCAGTACCGCGGCCACGCCGATGGCGGCCAGGAGCGCCCGTCCGCTCCCTTCCCCGGCGACGGTCGCCAGCAGCGCATGGAGGCCCAGGCCCGAGGCCAGGGCCGAGACGGCGAAGAGCGCCGGCAGCACGGGGACGTCCCAGGCGCTCACGGCCCGCGCCCGGCGCGGGATGAGGCCCTGGGCGAGCGCGAACAGCGCGGCCAGGGCCGCG
>DATLZL010000056.1:0-2859 GCA_035574035.1 Binatia bacterium
GGGGGCGGCCAGACGGTCGGTCGGCAGCGGGACGACGGCCATCAGCGCAGCCGGATCATCGGGTTGAGGTAGAGGTAGAGCAGGTCGACCAGGAAGTTCACGGTGACGACGATCATCGCCAGCAGGAACACGCCGGCCTGGACGACGGGGAAGTCGAGCTGGCGGATGGCGCCGACGATCAGGCGGCCCACGCCCGGCACCGCGAACACGGTCTCGGTGATGACGGCGCCCCCGAGCAGCAGCCCGAACTGCAGGCCGGTGACGGTCACCAGCGGCAGGGCTGCGTTCTTGAGCGCGTGCCGGGCGATCACGCCGCGCTCGGGCACGCCCTTGGCCCGGGCCGTGCGCACGTACTCGAGCCCGATCACCTCCAGCATGCTGGAGCGGACGATGCGCAGCAGGAGGGGCGCGGTGAAGGCGCCCAGGGTGACGGTCGGCAGCACCACCGCGCTCCAGCTGCCCCAGCCGGAGACCGGGAGCAGCCGCCACTGCACGGCGAACAGCAGGATCAGCATGATGCCCGTCCAGAAGACCGGCATCGACTGGCCCAGGAAGACGACCGCGGTGGCGACGTGGTCGACCACCGAGTGACGGCGCACGGCGCTGTAGATCCCCACCGGGACCGCGACCACCAGCGCCAGCCCCATCGAGAGCACGGTCAGCGTGAGGGTGGTGGGCATCCGCTCCAGCACCAGGCGGAAGGCCGGCTCGCGGTGGAAGAACGACCGGCCGAAATCCCCGCGGGCGGCATTGGCCACGAAGCGGGCGAACTGCACCGGCAGCGGGTCGTGCAGCCCCAGGGCGTGGCGGAGGACGGCCCGGTCCGCCTCCGGGGCCTCGGGCATGATGAGCGCGACCGGGTCGCCGCTGGCGTGCAGGATGGCGAACGTCACCAGCGAGACGCCGACGGCGACCACGACCAGCCGGACGAGCCGGCGGACGACGAACGCCGTCACTCGCTCAGCGGCGAGGCCGGGCGTCGAAGAGCCAGAGCCACTCGTCGGCCCGGGCCGCGTACTCGACCTGCCGCGACAGGGCCAGCGTGTCGAACTGCGTCCACAGGAAGATGGCCGGGGCCTCCTCGCGGATCAGGTGCTGGATCTGGGAGTAGATCCGCTTGCGGCGCGCCTGGTCCACCGTGGACCGGGCCTCGTCGATCAGCCGGTCGAGCCCCTCGACCCGGGTGTAGTGCTTGCCGATCCACGAGCCGGGCTCGGTGTGGTAGAGCGGGTGGAGCACGGCGTCGGCGTCGAACACCGAGTAGTTGCCCCAGGAGCCGTAGTAGCCGTGGGTGGCCTTGCCCTCCTGCTGCAGGAACTTGTTCCAGGCCGGTCCCGGGTCCCAGATGCGGGGCGTGGTGCGGAGGCCGGCCTCGGTCAGCATCTGGCAGATGGCCTCGAAGACCGGCCGGAACTCGACGAACGCGCTGTGCAGGGTGATGTCCACGCCGTTCGGGTAGCCGGCCTGGGCCAGCAGCTCGCGGGCCTTGCGGGGATCGAAGGGGTAGGGCCTCACGTCGGGATCGTGGCCGAAGGCCTGGGGCTGCACGGTGGTGGCGACCTGGCGGGCCATCCCGCCCAGCATCTTCTGGATGATGGCCTGCTTGTCGACGGCGAAGTTGGCGGCCTGGCGCACGGCCTTCTTCGTCATCGGCTCGTGCCGCATGTCGAAGTGCACGTAGTGGACCCGCAGGATGGGCCCGGCCGTGACGTAGGTCTGGGGGTGGTTGCGGAGGTCGGGGACCAGGTCGGCCGGCACGTTGCGGATGAGGTCGACCCCGCCGGTCTTCAGCTCGGCCACCTGGGTGGCGATCTCCGGAATGGCGCGGATCACCAGGTGCCTGAAGGGCGGCCGGCCTCGCCAGTGCTGGTCGAAGGCCTCCAGCCGGATGTACTGATCGCGCTTCCACTCCACGAACTTCCAGGGGCCGGTGCCGACGGGGGCGCTGGAGCCGAAGGCCTCGTCGCCGACCTTCTCCACGTGCTTGCGGGGCACGATGGGGAAGAAGACCAGCCGCTCGAGCAGGAGCGGGAACGGCTTGTCGGTGATGATGTGGACGGTCTCCGGGTCGACGACGCGGACCTCCTTGATGGCCCGCACGTTGCCGTACTGCGGAGAACGCTTCTTGTCCTTGCCGGGCTCGGTCACGCGCTCGATGGAAAACTTCACGTCGTCGGCGGTCATCACGTCGCCGTTGTGGAAGCGCACCCCCTTGCGCAGCTTGAACTCCCAGTGGGTGTCGCTGAGCGCCCGCCAGGAGGTGGCCAGAGAGGGCTCGTACTCCATCTTCGTGTTCCGGTGGAGCAGCGAGTCAAACATGTTGATGTTCACCAGGATGCCGACGCGCTCGAAGTGCATGTGCGGGTCGAGGGTGGGCGCGTGGGAGACCAGGGCCACCGTCAATGTGTCCTTGGTCTGGGCCGTCGCCGGGCCGGCGGCGGCGAGGACGAGGGCGGTGCTCAGGAGGGCCAGGGCGGAGACCAGGAGCCGGGATCGCGTCATGGCGGTGTCCTCCTCCTCGGGTGGCCCGACCGTATACCACGCCGGGCCGGCGTCCGCCATCGGGCCTGGCGGCGGGGGAGCCCGGCCTGACTGAAGCTGGGCGAGGGTTTGTTATTAGGCTTGACGTCAATACGGAATTCGGTATACCTAACTCCCACGCTGGCGGGGCGCCGGCGGGGCCGGCCGCCCCCCGAACCGACACGGCCTCGCGCCGTGCACAGCGAGGTGCAGCGATGATGCGCAGACGTGGTCTCGCCCTGCTGGGGCTCGTCGGGCTCGGCGCCGTGCTGGCCGGGCTCGCCGCCGGCCCGGTCCCGCGGCCGTCGGCGGCGCCGGCCGAGCTGGTCATCTACTCCG
>DATLZL010000057.1:0-6331 GCA_035574035.1 Binatia bacterium
GGTGGCCGAGATCTTCGGCGTCACCTCGGGCATCGGCTACATCATGAACTACAGCCGGGAGATCCTGGCCACCCAGATGGTGTTCGTGTGGGCGGCGGTCATGATCCTGGTCATGATGGCCGCCGACCGGATCGTCTTCGAGGCGCTCGCCCGCCGCGTCGCCCGCTGGCGATGAAGCTGGTGGTGGAGGACGTCGGCAAGGACTTCCTGATCCCGGTCATCGACCGCGTGTCGTTCACCGTCGAGGCCGGCGAGTTCGTCTGCCTCCTGGGGCCCAACGGGTGCGGCAAGACGACGCTGCTCCGCATCCTCGGCGGGCTCGAGCCGGCCAGCCGGGGCCGGGTGACCCTGGACGGCGAGCCGGTGGAGGCCGGGCGGCAGCTCAAGCACCGGGTTGGCTTCGTCTTCCAGGAGGACCGGCTCCTGCCCTGGATGACGCTGCGCGAGAACGTCGCCCTGGTCCTGCGCCCGCTGGGGTTGCCGGCCCGCGAGCGTGACGCCGTGGCCCGGCGCTACCTCGCCCTCACCGGCCTGGCCGGCTTCGAGGACTACTACCCCTCGCGGGTGTCCGGGGGCATGCGCCAGCGGGCGGCCATCGCCCGGGCGCTGGCCATCGAGCCCGACGTGCTCCTGATGGACGAGCCGTTCGGATCGCTCGACGCCCAGAACCGCCGCATCATGCAAACCGAGGTGCGGCGCATCTGGCGCGAGACCGGCCGCACGATCGTCTTCGTCACCCACGCCATCGAGGAGGCGGTGGCCATCGGCACCACGCTGGTCATGCTCTCGGCCCGCCCCTCGCGCATCCGGGCGCTGATCCGGATGGACGGCCGCGGCGACGCCGTCCGGCTGGTGGACGAACTGAACACCATGATCATGGAGGAGGTCGAGCGCCAGCAGGGCCGGCCCGGATGAGCGCGCGGCGCGAGGGGACGCGGCGCGCGGTCAGCGGACGGCGAAGACGCTCGTCCGGCCGTCGCGCGTGAACGCGTAGACCTGGTAGCGCTCCGGCGCCTGGCCGGGCACCTCCATGCCCGGCGAGCCGACCGGCATGCCGGGCACGGCCAGCCCGGCCGCCTTCGGCCGCTCGCGCAGGAGGCGGTCGATCAGGTCGGCCGGCACGTGGCCCTCCACCACGTAGCCCTCGACCAGGGCCGTGTGACAGGACTGGAGCGAGGCCGGCACGCCGTGCTGCCGCTTGACCGCGCCGAGGTCGGAGACGTTGCGCTCCTCGACCGGGAAGCCGTGCTCGCGCAGGTGGCCCACCCACGCGGTGCAGCAGCCTCAGGTCGGGTCCTTGTAGACGGTGACCACCGGCCGCGCGGCCCGGGCCGGAGCGGCCAGGGCCAGGGCCGCCAGCCCGGCCGCCGCCCCCGCCGTGAACGTCCGTCGCGTCATCATCGCCCTGTCCCTCCCGGCGCGGACCGCTTTCGCCGGCGCCGGCACCTATGGTAACTCTCACGGGTCGCCGGCGCCTCCGGCCGCCGGCGACATCACGGCCCGGCGTCATCGAGAGAGGAGCGCGTCCATGATCAAGCCCTACACCGCCGTCGGACTGATCCCCACCGTGCGGGGGATCCGCAAGCGCAAGGACATCCAGATCAACCTCGAGCACCTGAGCCACCTGGTGAAGGCCGCCTCGTGGCTGTCGAGCCTGGACCTGCCCGTGCGCCTGATCGCCTTCCCCGAAGGGGCGCTCCAGGGCTTCAACGACGAGGTGCTGGACCTCGACCACGCGCAGTTCGCCCGGGAGGGCGCCATCGACATCCCGGGCGAGGAGACGGAGTACCTCGGCAAGATCGCCCGCGAGTACGACGCCTTCATCATGGCCCAGGCCAAGGCCCGCCACCCGGACTGGAAGGACCGCTTCTTCAACGTCGGCTTCGTGATCAACCCCAAGGGGAAGGTCATCCTGCAGCACTACAAGGTCTCGCCGCTCTTCCCGGTCGAGCACTCGGTCTGCCCCCACGACATCTACGACTGGTGGGTGGAGAAGTACGGTCGCAACCTGCAGGCCTTCTGGCCCGTCGTCGACACCGAGATCGGCCGGCTCGGGATCATGATGGCCAACGAGGGCTCCTACCCCGAGAACGCCCGGGCGCTGGCCCTCAACGGCGCCGAGGTCGTCTACCGCGCCTCCTACCCGCACCCGGCCACCGGCAACGAGTACTTCGAGATCCAGAGCCGGGCCCGCGCGCTCGACAACAACCTCTACATCGTGGCCCCCAACATGGGGACCTACTACCTGTTCCCGGAGGAGACGACGCCGATCGACACCTTCGGCGGCCGCTCCTACATCATCAACTACCGCGGGCAGATCGTGGGCCGGCAGGACTACGGGGCCGGCTCCACCTACGTGGCCGGCGTCATCGACATCGAGGCGCTGCGCGACCACCGGGCGCGCGCCCAGTGGGACAACTGGCTCAAGGACGTGCGGACCGAGCTCTACCAGCTCCTCTACGAGCAGCCCATCTACCCCAAGAACCTCTACCTCAAGCGGGCGCCGTACAAGCACGCCGAGTACCGCCGCAAGGTGATCGACCGGCAGATCAAGCTCATGCACGAGCGGGGCGTCTGGAAGCCGCCGGCGCGCTGAGCGGCGTGGACCGGCCGGCGATCGACGTCCACGTCCACCTGCACCCGCCGCGGCTGGCCCGGGCCATCGAGCACCACTTCGCCGACCGCCACGGCTGGGTGGCCGCGCACTCGTTCGAGCCGGCCGCGGTGGCCGCCACCCTGGCCGCGCACGGCGTGGAGCGCTTCTGCGTGTTCTCCTACGCGCACCGGCCCGGCATCGCCCGCTCCCTCAACGCCTGGCTGGCGGCGACGGCCCGGTCGCTGCCGGGCGCCGTCGCGCTCGGCACCGTCCACCCCGACGACCCCGACCTTCCGGCCGTCGTCGCCGAGGCGGTGGACGACCTGGGCCTGGTGGGCTTCAAGCTCCACTGCTCGGTGCAGCGCGTGACGGCCGACGACCGGCGCCTCGACCCCCTCTACGAGCGCCTGGAGGCCGAGGGCCGGCCGCTCGTCATCCACGCCGGCACCATGCCCTACCGCGACGAGTGGACGGGCGTGGCGCGGTTCGAGGCGGTGATGAAGCGCTTTCCCGCGCTCCGGGCCTGCGTGGCGCACCTCGGGTGCTTCGAGGCCGAGCGCTTCCTCGGGCTGACGGCGGAGTACCCGAGCCTCTACGTGGACACGGCGATGGCCCTGGCCCCGGCGGCCGCCCGGTGGGTGGGCGATCCCGGCCCGATCCCGACCGCGCAGCTGCTCCGCCACCAGGACCGGATCCTCCACGGCTCGGACTTCCCGATCATCCCCTACCCCTACGAGGAGGAGTACCGCTGGGCCGCCGGGCGCGCGCTGCCGGCCGAGGTCCGCAGGAAGATCTTCGCCGACAACGCCCGCCGCTTCCTGGCCGGCTGGCTGTGAAGGGGCCACGATGACGGCCCTGATTCTCCGCCGGCACCGCCCGGGCCGCGTCTGACCTCGGCCTGCTGAAGGAAGTCGTTTCCCGGACCTCTCGCGTCGCCGTCCTCTACAATCCCGCTCTCCCGGGCACGGCTCTCGATCTGAAACAGACGCGCGAAGCCGCCCGAACGCTGGGTCTGGCCCTCCACGAAATCGAGGTCCAGCGGCCGACCGAGTCCCGACGTCCGGGTCGTCGGCCCGGCTGGGGTACGGCCTGGCCGTCAGGCGGGGCGCCCGAAACCGGACATCCGCTCAATGGCAACGCTCCGGCAGGCGTTCCCGCTCGTCCTGCCCGCCGCCATCCCGCGCACCGCCAAGCAGCCGGCCGCCGCGCTAGCGGACGAGGGTGCGGAGGGCGGCGGCCAGCGCCACAGTCGCCGCCACCACCGCCCACACCGAGCCCTTCGGCAGGCCGAGCCACTCGACGAGGCCGATGCCGACCCCGCCCAGCACGATCACGGCCCCGGCCGCCGCCAGGCCCGCGTGGCTCCGCCGGTGGCGCGGCGGGTGATTCATGGCTCCGCCGCCCTCGGCGCGGGCGACGTCGACCTCGGCCGGCGATTCACAGGCCCACCAGGTGCGCCTCGACGGCGTCGACGACGGCCTCGATGTCGGCCTCTCGGACCGCTGGTGGCGACACGACAACCACCCGGGCCTGCGAAGCCCACGGTCGCCACGGGACGTTTTCAGTGGTGAAGAGCACCACGGACCCTGTTCCCACCCCGGCGGCCAGGTGGCTCACGCCGGAGTCGTTGCCGAGGAAGACGCTCGCGTGACGGAGCGCGCCAGCCAGCTCGGGCAGCGGCAGGTGCCTGAGAGCGATCGCGCCGGGAAGGCGCCGTCGGAAGGCGAGGACGGCCTCGGCGTCGGCCGGGCCCTCGTGGACCGCCACCGCGAAGGCCGACCGGACCGTCAGACGCTCCACGACGCGGGCGAACGCCTCGGCCGGCCAGCGCTTGGCCGCGCCGCCGGCGCCGACGTGCAGCACGGCGAGCGGCGTCCGACCGTCCCAGCCCGCCTCGCGCAGCAGTGCCTCGCCTCGGGCGACCAGCGCCGAGGGAACGGCGATCGGCGCCCGGAGATCCTGACCGGCACGGCGGGAGCCGGCCCAGCCGCCGCTGGAGTCGTCCGCGCCGCCGCGGCGGGAGCCGGCGCACCCGGAGCCCGGATCGTCAGGGCTGGGCACGTCATCATCGGCGTCGCCGGGGCCAGTCTCGCCCAGCGTGGCCAGCAGGTGCCGCCAGACCGGCCGGCCGAGGTCGCCCGAGGCCGAAGCGATCACGGCCCCGGGAGCGAGCGCGCGCAGCCGGCTGACGAACACCGGGTCGCGCGAGCCGAACCAGCAGACGACGCGCGCGGCGCTCTCGAGAGCCGGCACGTGCGGCAGCGCCCCGTCGTCCACGAACAGGGCTTCGAGCCCGAGGCCCTCGAAGGCGCGCGACTCGTCCACCAGGCCGAGCGCCGCCAGCAACCGCCCGACGCGGGGCTGGGCGGCCAGCGCCAGCCGGTCACCGGGGTGGCGCGCCCGGAGGACCCGCAGCGCCGGGACGGCCAGGAGCACGTCGCCGAGGGCGCCGGGGTGAATGACCAGGCTGCTCGCCGCCGCGATCGGCGTCGGCTCTCCGAGCGGCGTGGAGACCCGGCTCACCGACCCCGCAGCAACGCCAGCACCGCCTCGTGCAGGCGCCCGTTGGTCGCCAGCGCGGTGCCGCCGTAGATCGTGGGCCGGCCGAGGAAGTCGGTGAAGCGCCCGCCCGCCTCCTCGATCAGGATTTTTGGCGCGGCCAGATCCCACGGCTTGAGGTCGGCCTCGGCATAGATTTCGGCCTTGCCCTCGGCGACCAGGCCGTAGCCGAGGTAGTCGCCGAACCCGCGCTGCCGCTCGGTGGCGTCCACCAGCCGGACGAAGCCCTCCCACCAGCCCGCCTCGCGCAGCAGGCGCAGGCCGGCGTGCAGGAGGTGGGCCGCCTGCAGGTCGGCGACGGCCGAGACGTGGATGCGCTCGCCGTTGAGCCAGGCGCCGCCGCCGCGGCGGGCGGCATAGAGCTCTCCGGTCACCGGGTTGTGGATGACGCCCACGGTGACGTCCCCCGACTCCTCCAGCGCGATGAGCGTCGCCCAGACCGGGATGCGGCGCACGAAGTTGCGGGTGCCGTCGACCGGGTCGACGATCCAGCGGCGTTCCTGAGGGCCGCGCCGGCCGAGCTCCTCGCCCAGGAATCCGATGTCGGGGAACGCGGCGGACAGCGACTCGACGATGACAGCCTCCGCCTCCCGGTCGGCCTGCGTCACCGGACTCAGATCGTCCTTGACGGCGATGTCGAAGCCCGATCGGTAGTACTTGAGGGCGACCTCGCCGCCGGCCCGCGCCGCGCGCACGGCGGCCTCCAGCAGAGCCTCGCCCGTCACCGCCGCTCCGGACACGCCCCGTCCGAGCCACCGGCCGCGATGGACTCCAGGAGGCTCGCCAGCTCGTCGGGATGGGAGAGCATCGGCCCGTGGTCGGAGTCGAGGTCGACCGGGCGCACGCCCAGCCGGGCCGCGTACTCGGCGGCCCGGGCCGGCGGAACCGCGACGTCCCGCAGGCAGCGGATGTAGGTGCGCGGCACGCTCATGGCGTAGAACCGCCGGAGGTCCAGGCGCTCGGTCCACGGGCGGAGCGGCTGGGCGGTGAGCCGGATCAGCGCGGCGCCGAGGCGCGGGTCACCGGCCGCCAGGTCGTTCATCCAGCGGCCGTGCGCGACCTCGGCCGGGTACTGCACCAGGCCCCCGCGGCTGGCGGCGAGCCCGCGGAAGAGGCTCCGGGAGGCGGGCGGCAGGTGGGTCTCGAGCAGGCTCGCGCCGTGCGGCACCACCACGG
>DATLZL010000058.1:0-2052 GCA_035574035.1 Binatia bacterium
GACCACGCCGAAGTCGGCGACCACGACGCGGGCGCCCGCCTGGCGGGCGAGCACGTTGATGGCCGCCCGGCCGCGCGCGAAGGCCTGCACCATCCAGCCGGTCACTGCCTGCGGATACGCGCTCACGCCCTCGGCGGTCACCCCGTGGTCGGCGGCGAAGACGAACACGACCGGGCGCTCGACCTGCGGCGCCCGGCCGGTAATGGCGGCCAGGTGCACCGCCAGCTCCTCGAGCCGTCCGAGACTTCCCGGCGGCTTGGTCAGAGCGTCGAGGCGGCGGCGAGCCTGCTCGGCCGCCTCCGCGTCCGGCCCGGCGGCGGGATCAGGGAGCCTGAGGGGCGACGTCATGGCTCGAAAACGGCGGGCGCAACGCCGGCGCCTTCACCGTCAGCGGCAGGCCGGCGACCATGAACGTGACGCGCTCGGCCGCCGCGGCGATCCGCTGGTTGACGAGTCCCAGGAGGTCACGGAACCGGAGGCCGGCGGCGGTCTCCGGGTGCACGCCCTCGCCCACCTCGTTGGAGACCAGGGTCAGCGTCCAGGGCGGTCGCGCCGCCAGGCGCGCGAGGTCATCGGCGGCCCGCAGCACGGTCTCGTCCGGATCGCCGTCGACGAGGTGGTTCGCCACCCAGAGGGTCAGGCAGTCGACCAGGACCGCGTCGGCCGCCGGCAGCCGGCCGAGCGCGCCGATCAGGTCACGCGGCGCCTCCACCGTGGTCCACCCGGAAGGCCGCTCGGCGCGGTGACGGGCGATCCGCGCGACCATGTCGGCGTCGCCGGGGCGGGCGGTGGCGACGAACACGACCCGGGCGTTGGGAGGCTGCTGAGCCAGGGCGTAGCGGCTCTTGCCGCTGCGGGCGCCGCCGAGGATCAGGTGCGATGCGGCCACGACATCCCCCGGGTCCTCCCTCGAAGACCGGTGTGATGGTGCGCGTCCCGGGGCAGGTCTCCTGGCTCTCGGATCGTCCTACTCCCCGCGCCTTCCCAGCTCTCGCCAGTGGCTCGTGCGGGTTTCGTCCCCGATTACAGTGACGGGGTCGCGGCGGCTTCGCACCGCCTTCCCTGGGCCCTCGTGGGGCACCCCGGGCGCGTACGACGGCGGGAACCGTAGCAGAACCGGGGCCGCCGCGCAACCGGCCCGGCCGGTGTTACAGTAGGCGCGGTCTCCGACCCCCGCCAGGAGGCGAGCTATGGAGCGACGGGACTTCCTCAAGCAGAGCGCGGCGGCGACGCTGACGCTGGCCGCGGGCCCGACGTGGGCGCAGGACGCGAAGGTCGAGGTGCTGTGGCTGGGCCAGGCCACCACCCGCATCACCACGCTCACCGGCAAGGTGATCGTCATCGACCCCTTCCTGACGCACAACCCGAAGACGCCCCAGCCGTGGAAGGACCTGGACCGTCAGGGCAAGGTGGACGTGATCCTGATCACGCACGGCCACGGCGACCACCTGGGCTCCGCCGGCCGCACCGACGGCGGTTGCGACGCCGCCGACCTGGCCCGGCGCACGGGCGCCAAGGTGTTCGGGCCGGCCGGCCTCATCGCGACGATGGTCGATCTCGGCTGGATCAGCCCCGAGCAGGGTGTCCGGTTCGGCAAGGGCGGCACGGTGACGCCGGTCGGGCCCCAGGTCAAGATCACCCAGGTGCGGGCCGAGCACTCCTCGGAAGTCACGGTGGTGAATCCGCAGACGAAGAAGAGCACGACCTACCCCGGCGGCGAGCCGGCCGGCTTCATCATCGAGTTCGAGAACGGGTTCAAGCTCTACCACATGGGGGACACGGGGCTGTTCGGCGACATGCGGCTGATCGGGGAGTACTACAAGCCCGACCTGATCATGGTCCCGATCGGCGGCCACTTCGTGATGGATCCGCGGGACGCCGCCTACGCGACTCGCGAGATGCTCAAGCCCCGGTTCGCGATCCCGTTCCACTACGGGACCTTCCCGGTCCTGCGCGGGACGCCCCAGGAGTACCGGCAGTTCCTGGGTCAGACCACCACGCAGGTGTTCCCGATCGACCCGGGCGACCGGCTGACGTTCTGATCGGCGGGGG
>DATLZL010000059.1:0-2860 GCA_035574035.1 Binatia bacterium
AACGGTGAGGTCGGCGCGCCCGGCGGCGCTGTCCAGGCCCTTGAGGCTGACGTTGAGCCGCCGCACCTCCTCGGAGTAGAACGGGCGGGTCGTGCGGTCCAGGTACCGCAGGTCGCCGTCCACGACGCGGGCCTCGCGGAGCCCGAACACCGGGCCGCCCGGCGCCGGAGCCCCCTGGTGCTCATGGCCGGGGCTGGCGGCGGGCGACGCGCTGCGCTCCTCGTCGGTCGGGCGCAGCCGGGCGAGCAGGGGAAAGTCACCGTCAGCCGCGCGCTCGATGAGGAGCCTCGGCTCTCGGACGAGCAGCCGCTCGGCCGCCACGCGCTCGGGCCAGACCACGTCGAGCCCGGTGATTTCGACAGCCGACACGGCCACTGGCGGGCGCTCCGGGTCGCCGATGGCGATCCGTCGGGCCGTCAGCCAGCCGGTCAGGTGCGCTCGCGCCGCCGGAGCCATCTCGGCCCGGAAGGTGACTCGGCCGTCCAGGCGGCCGGCCAGCGGTGCCGTCAGCGGCACGAATGGCTGGTACGGCTCAAGCGCGGCGTCGGCGATCTCGGCGGCACCGCCGACGGCGACCGCGGACAGATCGAGCGAGCCGTCGGCCGTCAGCCGCCCCTGGCCGGGGAGTGTGGCCGCGACCCACCAGCGGGCCAATCGGTCAGGCGGCCAGCGCAGCCCGCGGACGTCGACGGCGAGGGCGGGCACCTCGAGCCGGCGCGCGGCGTTCGTGGAGAGGTCCACGAGAATCGGTGAGCCGCGCACGGTCAGGTCGGCAGTCAGCCGGCCCTCGTGAATCCTGACCTCGTGGAGCCAGAAGCCGACGCTCCGGTCCTCCAGCCGCAGCAGCCTGGCGCCGGACCGGGTTATCTGCAGGTCGGCGAGGGTTCCCCCCGCGGTCAGGCTGACCCCGGAACGGCGGTCGTGCCAGAGCTGGACGGTGGCGTCGAGCTGGCCCCGGTCCACGCGCAGGTCGGCGGCGGTCGCCACGTACGCGGCCAGCGGGGTCAGATCCACCTCGGACGCCGTGAGCCGTGCCTCCACCTGGAGCGTGCCGGGGTCCACGCGGCCCTCCAGCCGTGCCCGGCCCCGAGTCAGCCTGGCCTGCCCCATCACCGCCGCCGGCCCGCGGGACGGCCAGGTCGCCCCGGTGACGGTGAGGACCAGGGAGGGGATGTCGAAGCGCTGTGGGGGCTGCACGCTGGCATCGACAATCGTCGGCGCACCCGACAGGGTCAGGCGGTCGAGCGTGACGGCCCCCCCGCCGACCGCCAGCCCGGTGATGCGGCCCCGGAGTTCGCGGTGGATCACGAAGGGCTCGCGCTGGCCCTGCCGGAGGAGGGCGAAGTCCCGCAGGGTGAGCCCTCCGTCCACGCGGGCGGGCTGCCCGGAGCGGTAGCGGAGCCGGAGGGTTGTGCCGAGGGTTCCGCGAGCGATGCTCACCGGCGCCCGGGCCGGCAAGTACGACGCCACCAGCCTGACATCCAGCGCCCGGGCCGTGATCTCGAGGTCGGCGTCCATCGGGCCGAACGTCACCGGGCCCTGCGCCGTCAGGCGCCCGCCGCCGGGCAGGTCCGCCACCAGGACGAGGTGGCCGGGACCCCGGGCGGGATACGACAGGCCGGTCAGCGCAGCGTGGAGGCCGGGTAGCATCCACCGCCGCGGTCCATCCGGCCCGGCGAGGGCCAGGGCCGGCGCGCCCTGGATCTCGAGGCGCTGAAGCGTGAGCACGCCGTCCCGGTAGGTAGCGTTCTGAGGCGTCAGAATCAGGGCTGGCGCGCTCACGCGCAGCCCGTCAGCCCCGCCGCCGGTGAGCTCCAGCCCCTCCAGGCGCGCGTGCCCGCCGACCTCGAGGCCGTCCGGGCTCCAGCGCACGATCCACGTTCCGCTCAGGCGGCCCGACACCAAGCGGAAGCGCGCGGCAGCCCCGGAGGCGGCCGCCGGGGTCAGGTCGAGCCCGTCCACCACGACGCGGGCGCGGCCAGTGGCCGGCTGCAGCCGAACGTCCTCCGCAGTGATCTCGACCTGCGCGCCGTTCACGCCGAAGGTCGCGCGCGCCCGACCCGGGGGCCGGGCGGCGTCGGTGCTGAGCGAGTGGACGTCCGCCGTGAGGTCGGACAGCCGCCAGGCCGGCGCCGGGCCGTCCTCGACGATCGCGGCCCCGGCCTCGAGATGTCCGTGCTCGAGCGTGAAGCCCAGGCCGCGGGGGGCCGGCGGTCGGCGTCGGAGCCGCTCGAGCAGAGGACCGAGGTCCAGGGAGCCGTCGGCCGCCCGCACAGCGTGGACGACGGCGCCGGTCAGCCGCGCCTCGTCGAGGTAGAGGTGTCCGCGCAACAGCGGCAGCAGGCGGAAGCGGGCCTCGAGCCGCTCCAGGCGAGCGAGGGGACGCTTCCCGATCCGGACGTCCTCGATCGTCAGGCGGCGGGTGAAGAGGTTCAGATCGACATCGGCGATGCTCACCGGCTCTCCGGTCAGGTTGCCGAGCCGCGAGACGGTCGCCCAGCGCACGCCCTCGGGCAGGGCGACCAGCAGCCCCGCCAGCAGGGCGAGGCCTACCAGCCCGCCGATCGCCCGGCGGCGGCGCCGCTGCGGGCCGTCCGGGGAGTCCATGGGCCCGAGCGTACCAGTGCCGTCGACACCGTCGGTCCGGGCAGGCGCGACTGTGGCGAGCTAGGCGGTGGGCTGGGGGGCGGCGTCGAGGACCCGGCGGACGGCCCGCATGAGGGCCTCGGGCGTGAAGGGCTTGCTGAGCAGGACCCGCTCGGCCCCGTCCAGGTCGTGCGGGGCGAGCACGTCGTCCGGGTAGCCCGAGACGTAGAGAACCCGCAGTTCGGGCCGCAGCGCGCGCAGGCGCTCGGCGACC
>DATLZL010000060.1:0-9761 GCA_035574035.1 Binatia bacterium
CGTCCTGGGGCGCAAGATCGAACTGCTCTACGAGGACACCCAGGGCATCCCGGACAAGGGCCGGGCCGCCGTCGAGAAGCTCATCACCCGCGACAAGGTGGTGGCCATCACCGGCGAGCACGCCAGCAGCGTGACGCTGGCCGACATCGAGGTGGCCCACCGCTACAACATCCCGCTGGTGAACACCAACGCCTGGGCCGACGCCGTCCGCCTCAAGGGCTACCCGCAGGTCTTCAACCGCTCCAACTACAACTCCCGGGTGGCCGAGGCCATGGGCGAGGTCATCGCCAAGATGAGGGTGAAGCACGTGGTGGCCTTCGCCGAGAACACCGACTACGGCACCGGCCAGGCCGAGGCCATGCGGAAGGTCCTGGCCCGGGTGGCCCCGGACGTCAAGTTCACCGTCCGGGTGCTGGACCGGGCGGCCCGGGACTTCACCCCGGCCGTGCTCCCGCTCAAGGCCGAGCGCCCGGGCATGGTCGTGACCATCATGATCCCGCCGGCCGCCTACCTGCTGATGAACCAGCTCTACGAGAACGGCATCGCCCCCAGCAAGGACACCTGGCTCTACGACGGGGCCGGAGTGGCCGACTATCCCGAGTTCTGGGACAACGTGAAGGACGCCGGGGTCGGGCTGATCTCGTTCGGCCTCTACCACCCCAAGATGAACCTCACGCCGCTCGGCAAGGAGGTGCGCACGCTCTACATCGAGCAGCACCGACGGGAGCCGAACCGGCTCATCTTCCAGGCCGCCGACTCCCTGTTCCTGCTGGCCGACGCGATCACGCGGGCGAAGTCCACCGACCCCGACGCCATCATCACGGCGCTGCGCGAGACGCGCTTCGAGGGCACGCAGGGGGTCATCACCTTCGAGAGGGAGAAGGGGCTCTACTTCCAGCAGTGGAAGGACATCCCCTACGTCACCTACCAGCTGACGGCCCGCGGCCAGCAGCTGCCGGACACGCTGCTCATCCAGGGCCCCGGCGTCGAGCTGTCCGTGGACCGGCTGATGCGGCCGGCCCGCTGACCTGACCGGCGGGGCGGGGCCGGCGCCGGCCCCGCCCCGGCCGGCCCCGACCCGCGTGCTCACCGTCGAGATCGTCTTCGCCGGGCTCCTCATGGGGTCGTTCTACGCCCTCATGGCCCTGGGCCTCACCCTCGTCTTCGGCATCCTGAAGATCGTCAACTTCGCCCACGGCGAGTTCTTCATGATCGGGGCCTACGCCTACACCCTGCTGGTCACGCGGGCCGGGCTGCCGCAGGTGCCGGCCATGCTGTCGGCGGTGGTGCTGGGCGCCGCGGTGGGGCTGGTGATGGAGCGGCTGCTGATGCGCCCGCTCTACACGGGCGTCATCGGCCCGGGCGCCCTGCGCGACGAGTACGCGATCATCGTGACCTTCGGGCTCTCGATCTTCCTGATCAACCTCTCCCACCAGGTGCTCGGCCCTTACCCGGTCAAGGGCCCCGACCTCGTCGCCACCTCCCGCATGGAGCTGTTCGGGATGTTCGTGAGCCCGCACCGGCTCCTGGCCAGCGGGCTGGCGGCGGCGACGCTGGCGCTGATCGTGTGGCTGATCAAGACGACGGTCTGGGGCAAGCGGGTGCAGGCGGTGGCCCAGAACCGCTTCGGCGCCGCCATCGCCGGCATCGACCACGCGCGGGTGAGCGCGCTGGTGCTCGCCCTCTCGGGCGGCATCGTGGCGCTGAGCGGCGCCCTGCTCTCGCCGCTGTTCCACGCCTACCCGGACGTGGGCGCCTTCCCGGCGGTGAAGTCCTTCGTGGTCGTCGTGCTGGGCGGCATGGGCTCGATCCCGGGCAGCATCCTGGGCGGCCTGCTCCTGGGCGTGCTGGAGAACTTCGGCGCCATCTACGTCTCGTACGAGTACCGCGACACCTTCGGCTTCATCATCCTGATGCTGGTCCTGCTGCTCCGGCCCCAGGGCCTGTTCGGCGAGCGGGCGCGGGAGGTCTGAGCGCGGTGGGCCGGATCGCGCTCTCCCCGGCCGACCACCGGCTGGCCTTCGCCCTGCTGGGCGCCGTCGCCCTGGTCCCGCTCGGCGTGCAGTCGGAGTACTGGCTGGGCGTCCTGATCACCGGGCTCTACTTCGCGATGCTCGCCCAGAACTGGAACCTGCTGGCCGGCATCACCGGGCTCTTCTCGATGGCGCCGTCGGCCTTCGCCATGGTCGGGGCCTACACGACCGGCCTCCTCTCCCATCACCTCGGCATCGGCCCCTGGGTGGGCATCCCGGCCGGGGCCGTGGTCTCGGCCGTCGTCGGCTTCGGCCTCGGGCGCATCACGCTGCGGTTGCGCGGCGCCTACCTGGCCCTGACCACGCTGGCCTTCTCGGAGATCCTCCGCCTGGTCGTCGCCAATTCCATCGAGTGGACCCGGGGGGACCTGGGACTGAGCGTGCCGGGCATCCTGGGCGGCGCCAAGGCGCCCATCCTCTACCTGTTCCTGGGAGTGCTGGCCGCCTACCAGGTGCTCCTCATGCTCCTGCTGCGCAGCCGCGTGGGCCTGTTCCTGCTGGCCATCCGCGACGACGAGGTCGGGGCGGTCGCTCGGGGCGTCGACGTCGTCCGCTACAAGACCCTGGCCTTCACCCTCTCCGCCGCCGGCTGCGGCATCGCCGGCGCGCTCTTCGTGCACTTCCTGCAGCTGGCCAGCCCCGAGCTGGGGCTGATCCTCCAGACCGGCCTGGTCATCAGCATGGTGGTCATCGGCGGCATGGGAACGGCCACCGGTCCGCTGGTGGGAGCGCTCCTCGTCCAGGTGGCCTCGGAGGCGCTGCGCGAGGTGGGCGTGCGCCACCTGCTCGTGTTCTCGGCGCTGGTCATCCTGGTCGGCCGCTTCTTCCGCGAGGGCCTCATGGGCTTGCTCGCCCGGCGACGGTCCCCGGCCCGGCTGGTCGCCCGGCCGGCCTCCGACGCGAAGCGCCTGGCGTGAGCGCGGCCCTGCTGGCCCTGAGCGGGCTGCGCAAGAGCTTCGGCGGCATCCTGGCCGTCGCCGACGTCACGCTGGCCATCGCGCCCGGCGAGCTGGTGGGCCTGATCGGGCCCAACGGTTCGGGCAAGACGACGCTCCTCAATCTCATCACCGGCTTCTACCCGCCCGAGCACGGGCGCGTGCGCCTGCTCGACCGCGACGTCAGCGGCCAGCCACCCGACGCGATCTTCCGGGCCGGCCTGACGCGCATGTTCCAGCAGGTGCGCGTGTTCCGGCGGCTGACGGCGCTGCAGAACCTGGAGGTGGCCGGACGCGCCGCGGGCCTGAGTGCGGCGGCCGCCCGCCAGCGGGCCGGCCGGCTGCTCGAGCGCCTGGGGCTCGCCCCGCACGCCGGCGACGAGGTCGGGGCCCTCTCCGGAGGCCAGCAGAAGCTCGTCGAGTTCGGCGGCTGCTTCATGTCCGAGCCCCGGCTCGTCGTCCTGGACGAGCCCTTCGCCGCCATCCACCCCACCGTCAAGCAGGTGATGGTGGACGTGATCGGCGAGCGTCACGCCGCCGGCCAGGCCTTCCTGGTCGTCTCCCACGACATCCCGGCCATCATGCGCCTCTGCCCCCGGACCGTCTGCATGAACGCCGGGGCCGTCATCGCCGACGGACCCACCGAGCAGGTGATGACCGACCGCGGCGTGGTCGAGGCGTACCTGGGCGGGCACGCCCGATGACGGACGACGGGCCGGTGACGGGCGGCGGCGACGGGCGCGACGCGACGGCGCGCGGCCGGACGGACGACGGGCCGGTGACGCGGGGCCACGGCGGCCCCCCGCTGCTGGCGGTCCAGAACGTCACCGGCGGCTACCAGCCGGGCATCGACATCCTCCAGGACGTCAGCCTCGAGGTGCCGGCCGGCCGCCTGGTGGGGCTCATCGGCCTCAACGGCGCCGGCAAGTCCACGCTCATGCGGACCGTCTGCGGCTTCCTGCGCTGCCGCGCCGGCCGCGTCCTGCTGGAAGGCCAGGACGCCACCGGGCTGCCGCCCCACACGCTGATCGACCGCGGCGTCTGGTACATTCCCCAGGACTCCTCGCTCTTCCCCTACCTGTCCGTGCGCGACAACCTCGGCATCGTGGTGGACCGCCTGCGCACGGCCGAGGCCCGTCGGCGCTACCCGGCGGTGCTGGCCGAGTTCCCGGCGCTGCAGGCGCGGCTGGGTACCGCCGCCGGCAACCTCTCGGGCGGCCAGCAGAAGATGCTGGAGTTCGCCAAGGCCTTGATCGTCCGTCCCCGGCTCTGCCTGATCGACGAGCCCACGGTCGGGCTGGCCCCCCGGCTGGCGGAGGAGATCTACGGCTGGATCAGGCGTCTGCGCCAGGAGGGGGCCAGCATCCTGCTGGTGGACCACAACATCCGTCAGGTCATCGAGCTGAGCGACACGGTCTACGTGATGAGCCTGGGGCGCATCACCGCCTCCGGCCCCGCCGCCCGGTTCGCCGAGGACCTGCACGGCCAGGTGCGCCAGTGGCTCGGCATCGCGCTGTGAGGCGGGGCTGGTGAGCCGTCCAGGACTCGAACCTGGGACCCCCTGATTAAAAGTCAGGCGCTCTACCAACTGAGCTAACGGCTCTGGCCCAAGATTATCACTCCGCTCGCCAGCGGAGGGCCAGGGCGCCGTCCTCCGTCGCTTCCACCCGGCAGCCGAAGGGCGCCGACACGCGGTCGAGGCGCTCGCGCAGCCACTCGGCGTCGCCGGCCGGGACGCGCTCCAGGCGCATCCGGCGGATGCGCATCGGGACCAGGCGAAGCGCCCTCAGCGCCCCGTCCCCGGCGAGCGTGGCCAGGTAGAGCAGGACCAGGTCGTCCCGGTACTCCTCGTAGCCCGTGATCCCCTCGTAGTCGTCGATCAGGTCCCCGCAGCCGTAGAGCACCAGGCGGTCGCGGTAGACCTCGATCGGCCGCGGGTGGTGGGACGAGTGCCCGTGGACGATGTCCACCCCGCCCTCGATCACCCGGTGGGCGAAGCGCCGCTGGGCGGCCTCGACCTCGTAGCCCCAGTTGCTGCCCCAGTGGATGGAGAGGATCGCGAGGTCGCCCGGCCGCCTCGCGGCCTGAACGCGTGCCGCCACCGCGTCAGCCGCCGCGGCGTCGACGTCGCTCAGGAAGTCCACGCCCGGGCGGTCGGCGGTCGCCGCCCAGCCGGAGGGCACCCCGCTGGAGGCCGCGCCGACCGAGAAGACGAGGAGCCGCCGTCCGCCGCCCAGCTCGACCGCGGCCGGGCGCCGGGCCTCGGCGAGCGTCCGCCCGGCGCCGGCCGTGCGGATCCCCGCTCGGGCCAGCGTGGCCAGTGTTTCCTCGAGCCCGGCGTGGCCGTAGTCGAGGACGTGGTTGTTGGCCAGCGCGCAGACGTCCAGGCCGGCAGCGGTGAGGCAGCCGATGTTGGCCGGGTGCATGCGATACGTCACGCCCTTGCCCGGCCAGGGCGCGGCGGCGGAGGTCACGCTGGTCTCGAGGTTGACGATCCGGGCCGCGGGCGCCGCTCGCTCGAGCGCGGCGAGCGCGTCGCCCCAGATGGAGGCGGGATCGACGGGGCGAGGAATCGGCCCGCTGGCCGCCTCGGCCAGCTCGACGTAGACGCCCGCGTCCCGGACGAACGACTCGTGCAGCTCCGGACTGTTCGGACAGGGCAGGATCTGGTCGATGCCGCGTCCCGTCATGACGTCGCCGCCGAGGAAGACGGTCACCGTGCGGGACTCCGGGGCCGGACCGCCCGGCGTCCCGGCGGGGGCGCGGGTTACGCCGCCTCCAGCGCGATCAGCGCGAAGCCGATCGCCGGGTCGAAGCGGCGCGCCAGGTGGCGAGGCGCCTCCTCCACGATGACCTCCAGGGTCGGCCAGACGTGCGCCTCCAGCAAGTGCCCGCCGTGCGCGGTGCCGTCGGCCTTGCCGACCACCACGTGGGCGTGGACCTTGGACTGGCCGTGCTCGTCGAGCGTGATGTCGCCCACCAGGGAGAGGACCTCGACCTGCTCGCGGATCGGGATGCGCCGGTACTCCCGGCGGTCGGGCATGAAGTAGCCGACCGTCACGTCGCTGAACGCGCCGATCGCCGTCAGCCGGGCGGCCGCGAGGTGATGGGCGCGGGCGAACTCGGCCAGGCCCGAGGCCACCTCGTCTCCCCGGTCGAAGACGACCGCGAATGTCTTGGGGGCGGCGGTCTGCAGCAGCTTCGCCTTCACGGTAACCTCCTTCGGTCGCTCGGCGGTGCCGGCCGGCGGGCGCCGGCGCTCGGGCGGCCCGCCGGCTCTCGCTGCGTTCAGCGGCTCGGGCAGATGCCGAAGTTGGTACCGGCCGTCGGCAGGTACGCACCCGCGCACCACGGCCGGGCCTCCGGCGTGGTGACCACGGTAGCGGCCGGCGAGGCCTGGGCCGCCGCGACCTGTCCGTGCACGCTTTCGGCCAGGCGCAGGTGCTCGCGCAGCACCGGCACCATCTTGGCCGCCCACGCGCGGACGTCGGGATCCTGGCCGGTATCGGCCTCGCGCTGGAAGGCCGCGACGTCCTCCTGGTGGTCCCGGATCATCTCCGCCATGTACTGCCGGTCGAACTCGGTGCCGCGCAGCGCAGCCAGCCGCTCACGCGTGGCGACGTGCTTGGGGCCGGGCTCGGTGGGCAGGACGACGCCCTTCTGGCTGGCCAGCCGGGCCAGCTCGGCGTTGGCCGCCCCGTGGTCCGTGACCATCCGCTGGCCGAACTGCTTGACCTCCAGGCTCGCCGCCAGGTCCGCGGCCAGGCGGCCCATCTCGACCTCGGCCAGACCGCCCTGGAACGCCTCGCGCATGAACTCGGCGTCGGGGTTCGGCGCCTGGGCGCCGACCGCGGCCGGCTGCAACGCCAGGAACGTGAGCACGACGAGGGTGAGCACGAACGTGCGCATGGGCACACCTCCTCGGGAATCTACCCGGGGAGATTCAACCGCGGTGCCAGCGAGAGGCGGCTAGACGAGGCTCCCCCGGAGGCCAGGGAACCACCGGAGCAGCGGCGAGTCCTCGCAGAGGATCGTCTCGTTGCGCTGAGCGCCGGTGGAGATCATCCCGAAGGGCACGCCGACCAGCTCTTCCAGGCGCTCCAGGTAGCGGCGGGCCTTGGCCGGCAGGTCGCCCTCGTGCTTCGCCCGGCTGGTGGGCGCCATCCACCCCGACAGCTCCTCGTAGACCGGCTCGGCGGCGCTGAGCACCGCCTCTTCCTCGGGAAACTCGGTCAGCAGCTCGCCCCGGTACCGGTAGGCGGTGCAGACCTTGACCGTCTCGCAGGCGTCCAGCACGTCGAGCTTGGTGAGCGCCACCACGTCGAGCCCGTTGATGCGGGCTGCGTAGCGGGCCACCACCGCGTCGAACCAGCCGCAGCGGCGCGGCCGGCCGGTGGTGGCGCCGTACTCGTTGCCCCGGGCCCGGATCTCCTCGGCGACGGCGCCCGTCATCTCGGTGGGGAACGGACCCGATCCCACCCGGGTCGTGTAGGCCTTGGAGACCCCCAGCACCCCCTGGATGCGCGTGGGCGGCACCCCGGTGCCGGTGGCGGCCCCGCCGGCGGTGGTGGAGGACGAGGTGATGTAAGGGTAGGTGCCGTGGTCGATGTCGAGCATCGTCCCCTGGGCGCCCTCGAACAGCACCGAGTAGCCGCTCTCGATCCACCGGTGCAGCAGCAGCGCGGTGTCGGTGATGTAGGGAGCCAGCCAGCCAGCGTAGCGCAGGTACGGGTTGAGGATCTCCTCGACGGTGAAGGTCTGCGCGTCGTAGATGTCCCGGAGGAGGCGGTTCTTCTGGGCGACATTGAGCTCGAGCTTCTCCCGGAACAGCTTGACGTCGAGGAGGTCGGCCATCCGGATGCCGACCCGGGCCGCCTTGTCCACGTAGGCCGGGCCCACGCCCTTGCCGGTCGTCCCGATCCGCCGGGGGCCGAGCTTGGCCTCGCTGGCCCGGTCCAGCGCCGGGTGATACGGCATGATCAGGTGGGCGTTCTTCGAGATGAACAGGTTGCCGTCGAAGATCACGCCGCGCTGGACCAGCGCCTCCATCTCCTCGATGAGCGAGGCAGGGTCCACGACCACGCCGCAGCCGATCACGCACCGGCAGCCGGGGTGCAGGATCCCGGACGGGATCGAGTGCAGGACGTACTTCTCCCGGCCCACCACGACGGTGTGGCCGGCGTTGTTGCCGCCCTGGTAGCGGACGACGACGTTGACGTGCGGGGTCAGGACATCGACGACCTTGCCCTTGCCCTCGTCGCCCCACTGCATGCCGACCACGACGATGTTAGGCATCGAGCAGCTCCGGGTGCTCCAGCGCCTGCCGGATGTCGATCACCCGCTCGGTACCGGCGGCCAGGTCGAGCACGAGCATCCGCCCGGGCTCCGTCCTCGGGCTGCCGACCACCAGCGCCCGGCGGGCGCGCTGCCGGCGCGCGTAGGCCAGCGAGTCCTCGAGCCCGCGGGTGACGATGTCGCGGGCCACCGAGCGCCCGCGGTCGCGCAGCCGGCGGGCCAGGGACAGGGCGGCCACCTTCTCCGGCGTGGAGTCGATGATGAAGTAGTCGGGCCCGGCGGCCGGCACCTCCACCCGCTGGGCCTCCATCACGCTGAGCACGCTGCCGACGTCGAAGGCGAAGCCCACGGCCGGGCAGTCGTACCCGAAGCGGGCCAGCATGTGGTCGTAGCGGCCGCCGGCGGCGACGGCGGCGCCGAAGTCGGCGACGTAGGCCTCGAAGTACATCCCCGAATAATAGTCGAACCCCCGCACGCCGCCCAGGTCGAGCAGCACCGCATCGGCCAGCCCGTAGATGGTCAGCAGCCGGTAGACCTCGGCCAGGTTGGCCAGCGCGCGCTCGGCACGCTTGGTGCGGGCGAAGGGCGCCGCCCGGTCCAGGACCTCGGCCTGCCCGAAGAGCGTGGGCAGCGCCAGCAGCGCCTCCCCGATGTGGGAGGGCGGGGCCAGGTCGGCCACCAGGCGCTCCAGGGTCGAGCGGTCCTTGCGGGCCAGCGCCGAGCGCAGCTCCCGCTCTGACCGGCCCTCGGCCCGGATCTCCTCCAGGAGCCCGCGCACGAAGTCCGGATGGCCGACGTCCAGCTGGAAGCCGCCGAGGCCCAGCGCGCGCAAGCCCTCCACCGTCATGGCCAGGATCTCCACCTCGGCCTCCGGCTTGTCCAGGCCGATGAGCTCCACGCCGGCCTGGTAGAACTCCCGGTAGTGGCCCAGCCGCGGCTCGTCGTAGCGGAAGACGTTGGCCACGTACATGAGCCGGAGCGGCTTGGGCTCCTCCCGCAGGCGGCTGGCCACGATGCGGGCGATCTGGGGGGTGATGTCGGCGCGCAGCACCAGCATGCGGCCCGTCTCGCGGTCCACGAAGGTGAAGAGGTTGGGCTGCAGGGCCTGGTCGGTGGCCACGGACAGGACGTCGTAGAACTCGAACGTCGGGGTGACGATCTCCCGGTAGCCCCAGCGGGCGAAGACCTCGGACAGCCGCGTCTCGACGTGGCGCTTGCGGGCCGCCTCCTCAGGCAGGTAGATGCGGGCCCCGCGCGGCAGCTGGGTGAGCACCGGCTTCACGATGGGGCCCCGGCAGGTACCGGATCGAGCGGATTCATGGCCGCCTGGGTATTCTATCGCTCATGCGTCGGCCGGCCCTGGTCCTGCTCCTGGCATGGCTGGCCGCCGGCTGCGCCACCCCGCCCGCCGCCCGGCCCGTCTCCGACGTCATCGCCGTGCGCGGGGTGGGCCGCGTCAGCGCGCGCCCCGACGCCGCGCTGGCCCAGGTGGGCGCCG
>DATLZL010000061.1:0-3446 GCA_035574035.1 Binatia bacterium
GTCTTGAACCGCAGGTTGTACTCCCAGTAGGGCAGCGTCTGGCCGTCCTCCATCGTGAGATGGTAGCCGTCGCCGCAATAGCGGATCGCCTTGACCCGGTGCTCCGGCCCCAGCGTCTTGAGGTCGGGACGCGCCGCGGCCGCCGTCATGCGGCCGCCCGGCGCCGGGGCGGGCGCCTTCCCGGCGGCGAGCGCCTGGAGGTACGCGATGAGGTCGGCCCGCTGGGCGCGGTCCTTCACGCCGGGGAACGCCATCACGTTGCCCGAGACGATGGCCTGCGGGTCGCTCAGCCAGCGGTCGAGCGTGCCGGCGTCCCAGACGAGGCCCGACTTCCTGAGCGGCTCCGAATAGCGCGTGAATCCTTCGACGCTCGCCGCGCGCCGGCCCCAGATTCGGGCCAGGCTGGGGCCCGTGAGGTGCACGCCGGGCTCGACCGAGTGGCAGGCCACGCACTGCTGGAACGCGACGGCCCCCCGGGCGACGTCGCCCGCCGGCTCCTCCCCGGCAAGCGGCGGCGCGGCGAAGGACAGCGCCATCGCGGCGACGCCCACCGCCACGGCGGCCGCTGCGAATCCGAAACCAATCCTCATCGCCTTTCTCCTGCCGTCTCGTCTCGGTCGAGCCGGCCGGCGCTCAGCGCCCGGCCTCCGCCACCAGCGTCCGGATGTTGGCGCGGAGCCGGGCCATCGAGCCCTCGTCGGTCGCCAGGTGGTAGGCGCGGATCTGGAGCCGGCGGTCCACCAGCGCGATCCGCGCGCTGTGCATCACGAGGCCCGACGAACCGTGGCTGGCCCAGGCCCGCGCCGGCCCGAGCCAGGCCCGGCCGCCGCAGTCGAGGGGCTCGGTGACGCGCGGATCGCTCACGCCCAGCCGGAAGCCATCGCGCGCCAGACAGTGAATGGAGCGCCGGTCGCCGGTCAGGAACCACCAGCGGTCGCCGGCCCCGTACCGGCGGGCGTACTCGCGGAGCACGGCCGGGCTGTCGTGCGCGGGGTCGACGCTGATGGACACCAGGCGGAAGTCCTGGGCCTCGGCGAGCTCGCCCTGGAGCCGGGCGAGCTCGAGGCTCTGGGTCGGGCAGGTGTCCGTGCACTCGGTGTAGATGAAGTCCACGACCCACACGAACCCGCGCAGGTCGTCCCGGGTGACCCGGCGCCCGGAGCGCTCGGTGAGCGAGAAGGGCGGCACCTCGCCGTACCGGCCCAGTCGCTCCAGCCCGCCGGCATCGCCGGCCTGGGCCGCCGGCTGGACTCCGCTCGAGCCGGCCGAGGGCGCGGTCCGGTAGGCGACCATGACCGCGCCGGCGGCGGCGAGGGCGACCACGGTCGCCAGCATCCCCGCGATCGCGATTCGACGCTGTTCTCGACTCATCGGCACGACCTTCACCTCCGAACCCTCCACGTCCCGCAGCGACGAGCGCCGCCCTTCACGGGCAAACGTCGGCCGCAGAGCAGCATGACGACTGATCGGCGGCGGGAAGCGACGCTAGACGGTCGGGGGCGACCGAGGGCCGACGCGGGTGAACGGTGGTCCCGCGGGCGCGCGCAACGGAGGGCTCACGGTGGGCGCCCACGCCTGCTCCGGGGCTCGAGCGCTCTCGACGTCGGAGGTGACGGCCGCCGGCAGGCTCTGCGGCCGCGACGAAGCCGCCGGGCCGGCGGCGGCCGCCCGGTCGCAGGCGATCCCGTTCTCGCAGCCCGGCCCGACACAGCCCTCTGCGTCCGGCGCCATCGCCGCCGCGCCGAGACCGCCGACGCAGACGAGCCCGACCGCGGCCAGCACGAGGAGCGCGACCGCCGGTGGTCCCACGTGGGCGAGCCGGGCGTGCACGACACAGCGAGACTACGTCACGATCCGCCGCCGGGCAACCCGGTGCGCCCTTGTCCGTCCGGGCCAGGGCGCAAGCCGGGGGCGCGCGGCAACGTCTTCGGTCAGTTCTGCGCCGCATGCCGTCAGAGCGCGACGGCCAACTTCTCCTCCCGCGGGCACCCTTGCCCAAAGTCGGCGGTAATTGTACATTCCCGATCGATTAGTGTACAATCCCGGAGGTTTCGGAGCCATGAGGCTTTCCGCCCCGATCGGGATCCTGCACGAGCACCCGGAGTGGTCGGCCCGGCTGATGGCGGAGCTGCGCAGCCGGGCTCCGGTCGGCGAAGCCGGAGCCTGCCCGGTCGAGCTGGCGCCGGGCCTCGGCGTCGCCCGGTACGAGCCGCCGGCGGAGATCGTCGCCCAGGCCGTCGCGATCGCGCGGGCCGCCGCGATCGACGTCGGTGGCGTCGAGTACCTGGTCGGCCGCGACGACGGGCGCGTCTACTTCTACGACGTCAACGCCACGTCGGACCTCGTCGCCAACGCGCCGGCCGTGCTGGGGTTCGACCCGTTTCCGCTGTTCGCCGACTCCATCGTGCGGGTGGCCGTGGAGGGCCGGCCGCCGGCCCGGGCGGCGGCATGAGCGAGCCCGTCCGGGAGACGAAGGCCCAGCGTGTCGAGCGGCTCAAGGGCGCGCTCAACCCCTGGGAGGCCTGGGACGACATCGTGCGCTTCGCGCGCGAGGGCTACGCGGCGATCCCCGAAGCCTGGCTCAAGACCTACTTCCGGTGGTGGGGCGTCTACACCCAGGGCGACGGCCTCGGCGCCGTCGGCGGCAAGGGTGGCGAGGGCAACGCCGTCCCGTACTTCATGGTCCGCATCCGGATCCCGAACGGGCTGCTGCTGTCGCACCAGCTGCGGACGATCGCCGACCTGGCCGAGCGACACGCCCGCGGCGTCGCCGACCTCACCGTCCGCCAGAACGTCCAGCTCCACTGGGTCCCCATCGAGGCGCTCCCCCATATCTTCCAGTCGCTGTGGCGCGCGGGCCTCACCACCCTGGGCTCCTGCGGCGACGACACCCGCAACATCACCGGCTGCCCGCTGGCCGGCCTGGACGCCGACGAGGTCGCCGACGCCTCCCCGCTCGTCCTGGCCGCCACCCGGATGCTGAACGGCAACCCGGCCTTCTACAACCTGCCGCGCAAGTACAAGGTCACGATCACCGGCTGCCGGGTCTGGTGCTCGTACCCCGAGATCAACGACGCGGGCCTGACCGCGCTCACGCATCCCGCCACCGGTGAGGTGGGCTTCTCGATCCGGGTCGGCGGCGGGCTCTCGACGCAGCCCCACCTGGCCGTCCGGCTCGACGCCTTCGTGCCCTGGAACCAGGTCCTGCCCGTCGTGCGCGGCATCACCGAGATCTTCCGGGACAGCGAGGTGCTCCGCCGCGACCGGGAGAAGGCACGGCTCAAGTTCCTCTTCCTCCAGCACGGCTGGACGGCCGAGCGCTTCCAGGACGAGCTCGAGCGCCGGATCGGCTTCCGGCTGGAGGCGGCGGCGCCCGAGGAGCCGCCCGAGGACGTCTACCGCGACCACGTGGGGATCCACCCCCAGAAGCAGCCGGGCCACGTCTA
>DATLZL010000062.1:0-2113 GCA_035574035.1 Binatia bacterium
GCCTCCGGCGTGCGCGCGACCAGCCGGCGCAGCGGCGTGCGACCGAGCAGGAATCCGGCCATCGCCGCCAGCGCGGCCAGCGTCCACCCCGGGCGGCGAGACGCCGCGTCCACCTCGGCCGGGAGCGGCGACTGCCGCACCTCGGCCCCCGCCGCCGGGACGACCGGGCGCCGGCGCCGCGCGTAGACCTGGGTGAGCTCGGCGCCGAAGAAGAGGATCTGGGCCGCGTAGTAGACCCAGACGAGCACCACCACCAGCGAGCCGGCGGCTCCGTAGCCGGAGGCGACGCCGGCCTTGCCCAGGTAGAGTCCGATCGCCTCCTTGCCGACCACGAACAGCAGCGCGGTGAGCGCGGCGCCGAGCCAGACGTCGCGCCAGGCCACCTCGGCGTCCGGCAGGACCTTGAAGATCATCGCGAACAGTCCGGTGATTACGGCGAGGGACACGACCGTGTTGACGGCGTGCAGCACGCCCGGGGGCACGACGGCACCCAGGAGGGGCCCGAGCGCGGCCAACGCCGCGCTGACCACCAGCGCCACCAGCAGGAGGAACGCGATGACCAGCACCATCGCGAACGAGAGGGCGCGGGCCCGCACCATGCCGAGCAGGCCGCCGGCCGGCCGCGCCTTCACGTTCCAGATCGTGTTCAGCGCGTCCTGCAGCTCGGCGAAGGCGCCGGTGGCCCCCAAGACCAGGGCGACCAGTCCGACCGCGACCGCGACCAGGCCGCCGGCCGGGTCGGCGATCGCGCTCTCGAGCATGGCCCGGACCGCCTCGGCCCCCTGGGCGCCGACCAGCCCCGTCACCTGGTCGAGCACGTGGCGCTCGACGGTCCGCCGGTCGAAGACGAGGCCGGCCAGGCCGATGGCGATGACCAGGACCGGCGCCAGCGAGAACAGCGCGTAGTACGCCAGCGCCGCGCCGAGGCGGGGCGCACGGTCCTCGCTCCACTCGTTGAAGGTCTCGCTCAGGAGTTGCCACGCCCGGCGCACGCCTGGGCCGGGTGCAGGCCCTGTGCCAGCGCCGGCCTCAGGCCGGAAGTCGCTCGCGCTCGGCCAGGAGCACGAGCGCGGCCTCCACCACCGCCGCCGGGTGGACGCCGCGCAGGCAGGCGTGATGGCCCTCCGGACACACGCTCTTGTAACAGTGCTTGCACGGCACGTCGTGAAAGAGCACGCGGTGGGGTACGCCCCACGGGGTGTGCTGGGGGTTGGTGAGCGCGTAGAGGTCGACGACCGGGATCCCGAGGGCGGCCGCGATGTGGACCGGCGCGCTGTTGTTGGCCACGAGCAAGGCCGCCTCGCCGATCAGGGCCGCCAGTTCCGAGAGGTCCAGGCGACCGGCCAGCGAGCGGGCGGGCGCGGCGCGCTCGATCGCGGCGACCAGCGGACCGTCCCCGGGGCCCCCGGCCAGCAGGACGGGCAGGCCGGCGGCCGCGAGTCCCCGGACGACCTCGGCGAACGATTCCGGCGGGTACCGCCGGGACGGCGCGGTCGCCCCCGGGTGGACGAGCACCCAGGGCCGTCCGGCCAGGCCGAGCGTGCCCAGGCATTCCCGCACCCGCTCGCGCGCGGGCGCCGGCACCCGGAGCGACAGGCGCTCGTCCTGGGTCGCAGCTCCGACGGCGCCGACCAGGTCGAGCTGCCGGCGCACCTCGTGGCGCACCAATCGGTCCGGCTCCGGATCGGGGATCCAGTCGGTGAGGAGCTGGTAGGGATTCTCCCGGCAGTGCGCGAGGCGGAGCGGGATCCCGGCCAGCCAGAGCAGCAACGCCGCCGGCAGCGGGCTCTGACTGTAGACGGTGAAGATCACGGCGGCGTCGAAGCGCCCGGCCGCCAGTCGCTCGGCCATGGCGTACTCGAGGGCGGCCGACGCGCGCTCCGGCGTCGCCTTCATCCAGGGTGGGTCGTAGGCGATCACGGCGTCCACCTCGGGGATCAGCGCCGCCACCCCGCCGCCGGCGCTCGAGGTCAGCAGCGTCAGGTGCCGGCCGGGCCCGGAAGCCCGGAGCGCGCGCAGGGCCGGCGTCGTCATCAGCACGTCGCCGATGGCGTCGAGCCGGACGGCCAGCCAGCGCCGAGCGGACGACCAGCGCTCGGCCCGGCGGGCGGCG
>DATLZL010000063.1:0-2139 GCA_035574035.1 Binatia bacterium
GGACTCGACGAACCGGGTGAAGCCCCGGATGTCGGCGAAGAGCACGGTGGCCTGGCGCCAGTCCCCGGGCAGGGTCAGCCGGGTCGGGTCGCGCAGGGCCAGCTCCACCAGGCGCGGGGACACGTAGCGCTGCAGCTGCGCCCGCACGGTCGCCTCCCGCACCAGGTCGGCCTGGGCGGCGCGCAGGTCGGCCAGCGCCGCCTCCAGCTCGCGGTTCTGGACCGCCAGCCGCTCGACCAGCTCCTCGCGCTCGCGCCCCAGCCGCCAGCGCTCCACGCCCCGCCGCACGGTGTGGACCAGCTCCTTGGGATCCCAGGGCTTGAGGACGAAGTGGTAGATGTGGGCGGCGTTGATGGACTCCATCAGGGCGTCCACGTCGGTGAACGCGGTCAGGAGGACCCGCACCGTGTCCGGCGCCGCGTCCCGGCAGCGGGCCAGGAGCTCGGTGCCCAGCATCTCCGGCATCCGCTGGTCGCTGATGACGACGGCCACCGGCTCGGCGGCCACCAGGGCCAGGGCCTCGCTCGGTCGCTCGGCCCGCAGCACCCGGTGGTCCAGGGCCAGCAGCGCCTCCAGCGAGTCGAGCACCCGGGGCTCGTCGTCCACGATCAGCACGGTCGCCTCGCTCACGAGGCCCTCCGGTGGAGCGGCAGCCGGATGGTGAAGACGGCGCCCTGGCCGGGCGGGCTGGCGGCCTCGATCGTGCCGCCGTGCTTCTTGACGATCTCGTAGGAGATCGACAGGCCCAGCCCGGTCCCCTCGCCGACCTGCTTGGTGGTGAAGAACGGGTCGAAGATCCGCCCGATCACCTCGGCCGGGATGCCGGGGCCGGTGTCGCCGATGACGACGACCGCCCAGCCGTCCTCGGCGCGCGTCTCGATGGTGATCTCTCCTGGACCGGTGATGGCCTGGGCGGCGTTGGCCAGCACGTTGAGGAACACCTGGTCGACCTGCGAGCGCACGCACTCGACCGACGGCAGGGCGCCGTACTTGCGGTGCACGGTGACCCGGTCCTTGAGCAGGTGATTCAGGAGCGTCAAGCTCGACTCGAGCTCCTCGTGCAGGTCCACCGACTGCCACGCCTCGTCCCCGCTGCGGGCGAACACCCGCAGGTCGCGGACGATCTTGCGCGTGCGCTCGGCGCCCTCCCGGATGCCCTGGATCATCGGGTCGAGGTAGCGCAGGGCGTAGTCCACCTTGAGCTCACGCCACCGCGCCTCGATCCGCTCGCGGTCGGCGGCCGGCAGGTCGGCCCGCCGGTAGGCGTCGAGGACGGCGCGCAGCCGGCCCACGAAGTCCTCCAGGGTGCTCACGTTGGAGGAGACGAAGCCGATCGGGTTGTTCAGCTCGTGGGCCACGCCGGCCACCAGCTGGCCGACCGAGGCCATTTTCTCCCTCTGGATCAGCTGCATCTGGGTGGCCTGGAGGTTCCGGTACGCGGCCTGGAGTTCCTCGTTGGCGGCCCGCAGCTGCTCGGTGCGGACCCGGACCTTCTCCTCCAGACCCCGGGAGAGCTCCTCGATGGTCCGGAAGCTCTCGGCCCGGTCCACGGCCAGCGCCACGTGGTTGGCCACGGCGCTCAGCAGCTCCACGTCGGCCTCGGAGAACCGGTCCGGCGCCGACGCCGACACGCTGAGGACGCCGAACGCCCGGTCCTTCACCCGGAGCGGCACGGTGACGAAGGCCCGCACGCGGTAGGCGCGCGCGGCGCCCCGGTGCACGGGCTCGGCCGCCGTCTCCACGTCGTTCACCAGCACCGGCCGGCCGGTCGCCACCACCCGGGCGGCGGCGCTGGCCTCGGGGTCGAGCGGCAGCTCGAGCCGGGCGAACTCGGCCGCCGCCGCCGGCTCGCCGCCGGCCATCCGGAACCCCCGGAGCACGCGCTGCCGCTCGTCGACCAGGAACAGGTGGGCCCGCTCGTAGCCCATCCGGGCGATGAGCCGGGTCAGCGCCTGGTCGTAGATCCGCTCGGGGTCCAGGGTGGCGTTGACGGCGGCCGAGAGCTCGATCAGCAGCGAGAGCTGCTCGATCTTCGTCTCCAGGTCCCGGAACTTCTTCTCCAGCTCGTGGTTCGAGTAGATGACCTCCTCGGACTGGAGGTCGAGCATCCGCTGCGTGTGCCTTCGGCGGTGGCGCTCG
>DATLZL010000064.1:0-3642 GCA_035574035.1 Binatia bacterium
GCGCCGAAGTACGCCTGGCCCTCCAGTGACCGGAAGGGGGCGCAGGCCAGCTCCCGGTCGGGCACGCTGAGGCCGTAGGCCGGCATCGCCCGGTCGAACCGGCGCAGGTAATCGGTCCCGACCTGGTGACCGAAGCCCCGCGAGCCGCAGTGCAGCATGATCAGGACCTGTCCGGGTCCGGTGATGCCGAAGAGCTGAGCCACCCGGGGATCGTGGATGCCGCCGGGCGGCACTACCTGGATCTCGAGGTAATGGTTACCGGAGCCGAGGGTTCCGAGCTGCTCGAGACCGCGGGTCAGGGCGCGGTCGCTGACGGCGGCCGGGTCGGCGCCGGGCAGGCAGCCGCCGCCCTCGGTCGCGGCCAGGTCCTCGGGCCAACCGTAGCCGCGGCGCACGCACCAGCGGCAGCCCTCGACCATCACCTCGCGGAACTCGGCCTCGGACAGGTGCACGAATCCGCGGGCCCCGACTCCGGACGGCACCGCCGCGAACAGGGCGTCGACCAGCTCGCCGAGCCTGGCGCGCACCTCGGCCTCGGTGAGGTTCGTCCGGAGCACGCGCATGCCGCAGTTGATGTCGAACCCGATCCCGCCCGGGGAGATGACGCCGGTGTCGGCGCGAAAGGCGGCCACGCCCCCGATCGGGAAGCCGTAGCCCCAGTGGCCGTCCGGCATGCACAGCGCGGCCCGCACGATGCCGGGCAGGCAGGCCACGTTGGTCACCTGCTCGAACACGCCGGCGTCCATCTGGGCCAGGAGGGTCTCGGAGGCGTAGATACGGGCGGGTACCCGCATCCCCGGCTTCTCGCTGGGAGGGATCTCCCAGATACCATCGGCCACGGGGATCGTCTTCATCACCAGCGCTCACTTTCAGATGTCGAGCACCACGCGCGCGAGCCAGCCGCGTCCGTGGCGCTCGACGGAAAACCGATGGAAGGTCACCGCCTTGACGTCGGCCCGGAGGGCCGTCCGCGGGGGATCGAGCCGTCCGCCGGCCAGGCGCGCGGCCAGCCGGCACGGCCCGTCCGCCTCGACGCGGGCCTCGACCCGCGGGAACACGAGGCGCTCGCTGTCCTTCAGGTAGATGAGCTCCGACAGCCAGTCGAAGAGGAGGAGGTCGAGCGACGGCGCCTCGAGTCGCAGCGTGCGCTCCACCGTCGGCACGAGGGTGGCCGGATCCACCATCGTCTCCGCCAGCGCCCGGCCGGCGGTGGCGAAGAGGTCATCCAGGTCTTCCCCGTGGATCTCGAGCGCGCAGTCGGCCACGGCGATCGTCTCGAGCACCTCGTAACGCCCCATGGAACCGCCCTCGCGGAAGACTACGGCGCCGTCTTGCCCTTCTTGATGCGGGGGCTCGCCGCCCCCCAGGTGGCGCGCGTCAGCTTGCCGGCCTGCAACAGCATCGTGTCCTTCTTCATCCGCGCCCGTGCCGTGCGCGCCCGCCGCCGCACTCGCGGGGAGATCGCCACTTCACGGGGCGGCCGGCCGGCCTTCGCCGACTGGACCACTTCAGGAGCGGCCTTCTTCCTCATCGGCTCCTCCGGGCGGCTGGTCAACCGGGCAGCACGGCCTCGAACCGTTCCCAGGGCATCGCCGTCCAGGTCTCCGTGTGTCCGTGGCCGTACGAGCGGATGATCGTCACGACCCGGGTGGCCACCGTCTCGTTCGGAGCCTCGAAGATGTCGAGGTAGTCCCAGGGTCCGAGGATGGCGTAGTTGGCGACCCACTTCGCCTCCGGACATTCCTTTCGGACGTGGTCGGCCACGACCCGCTCCAGCCGCTTCAGCTCTCCGGGCGTCTTCACGGCCTCGGGAGTCAGTCGCGTCAGCACGACATAGGTCGGCATTGCACCCTCCTTGTCCGCCGGGATGCCTCGGAGAGTGAGGCGCTTCCGCCCCTTGGGTCGACGCCTCCTCAGTCCCGGGGACTTCGCTCCTTTTCCTCTTCGCCCTCGCGGCCATGCTCCCGTCCGAAGGTCGCCGCCAGCCCGCGGACGAGTGCCTCGCGCTCGGTCGGGGTCAGCCGGGCCTTCGGCTGGAACAGCGTGTAGTACCAGGGGGGCATCTCGCCCTTCTGCACCGTCTTGGCCGACTCGGCCCCCGCCTTCTGCCGCCGGTCCCACTCCGAGTAGTTCAGGGCCTGCCGCCCCGCCTCGACGTCCCACTGAATCAGCCACGCCACGGGCGCGATGCTCGCGTACCAGGGCCACTCGGTCTCGTTGCTGTGGCAGTCGAAGCACGCGCGTGTGGCCAACACGCGGGTGGAGAGCGAGTCCCAGGCCGGCTCGGCCCTCACCGGCGGGTTGCGGTGGGCCCGCCCATACGGCACCAGCTGGATGACGGCGAACACCGCGACGCCCGCGAGGACGATGCGCGTGACGAGACGCCTCAGCACGGCCTGCTCCTCCCCGGCCACCGGGCTCCGACGAACCCGTCGGTCCCTCTCGACCCCGAGCTATGCAGGCGGCGTGCCAGAGCGGAACCGGGCCCGCCAGGACGCCGCCCTCAGCTCAGCAGACCCGTCACCAGACGGCGCTTGGCCACCTCGACCAGGCCCAGGTAGGCGAGGGTCACCGCACCCAGGAACAGGAAGAAGCCAGGCGGCAGCGGCACGAACCCGAGCGGACCGGCCAGAGGCGTGAACGGCAACAGCACGCCGACCAGGACGACCGCCGCCGTGGTCGCGGCCAGGGCCGGACTGGGACGACTGGCCCACGGCCGGCCGGCCGTCCGGATCACGAACAGCACGAGCGTCTGCGTGGCCAGCGACTCCACGAACCACCCGGTGTGGAAGAGCGACTCCGGCGCCCGGAAGATCCGGAGCAGCGCGAAGAAGGTCAGGAAGTCGTAGATCGAGCTGATGGGACCGACGACGAGCATGAAGCGCCGGATGACCCCGATGTCCCAGCGCCGCGGCGTGCGGACGAAGGCGGGGTCCACGCGATCGGTCGGGATGGTCACCTGGGCCAGGTCGTACAGGAAGTTGTTCAGGAGGATCTGCTTGGGCAGCATCGGCAGGAACGGCAGCAGCAGCGCCGCCCCCGCCATGCTGACCACGTTGCCGAAGTTCGAGCTGGTGCCCATGAAGAGGTACTTCATCACGTTGGCGAACGCCCGCCGGCCCTCGACGACCCCGCGGTGCAGCAGGCCGAGGTTTCGCTCGCCGAGAATGATGTCCGCCGCGTCCTTGGCCACGTCGACGGCGTTGGCGACCGAGATCCCGACCTCGGCCGCGTGCAGGGACGGCGCATCGTTGATCCCGTCGCCGAGGAAGCCGACGACGTGGCCGCGGCTGCGCAGGGCGGCCAGGATGCGGCTCTTCTGGGCGGGCGACACCCGGGCGAAGATGGTCGTCCGCTCCGCGGCGGCGGCCAGGGCGCCGTCACCCAGGCGATCCACGTCCTCCCCGAGCATGATCGTGCCGACGTCCAGGCCCACCTGGGCGCACACGTGGCGGGCGACCAGCTCGTTGTCCCCGGTCAAGATCTTCACCGTCACCCCGTCCCGCCGGAGGTCCCGGAGCGCCTCGGCCACGCCCTCCATCGGCGGGTCGAGGAAGGTGAGAAAGCCGACCAGCGTGAGGTCGCACTCGTCGGCCGCGGTGTAGACGGCCCGGCGCGGCAGCGCCCGCTCGGCGACCGCCA
>DATLZL010000065.1:0-3813 GCA_035574035.1 Binatia bacterium
GGCGGTTCACCGCCTACACCGACCGCGACGGGGACGTGACGCCGGCCGGCCGCTTGTCCGTCGCCCACATCACGCTCCGGGGCGACCGACTCAACGCGTGGGAGCGGGTACGCCTGCCGGTCGCGGCCTGGCGGGAGGGCGTTGATCTGCTGCACTGCCCGGGCCAGACGGCACCTCCCATTGCGCCCTGCCCGATCGTGCTCACGGTCCACGACCTGATTCCGCTCCGGATCGGGGACGGACTGAGCGTCGGAGACATCGGGCGATTCCGCCGCTCGCTCGCCGGGGCGGTGAAGAAGGCGGCCCGGATCATCGCCGTCTCCGAGCACACCAAGCGCGATCTCCTGGCCGAGTTCCGCCTGCCGGAGGACCGGATCGACGTCGTGCCCTGGGGCGTCGAGATGCCAGTTGATCACACTCACGAGGCCGGCAAGTTCGAGGCGCTGGCCGCGGCGCACGGCGTCCGCCAGCCGTTCTTCGTGGCCTTCGGCGGTGAGGCGCCGAGGAAGAACGTGCCGCGCCTCATCGAGGCCGTGCGGGAGCTCGCCCGAGTCCTCACCGGCGACGTGCAGCTCGTCCTGATCGGTGTTCCGGACTCCGCACGGCGCCGGTTCGCGGAGCTGGCCGAGGGCCTGGGCGTGAGCAAGCAGGTCGTCGCGCTCGGCTACCTCTCCGATCCGGACGTCGCCACGTTGCTGTCGTTCGCCGAGGCCCTGGTTTACCCCTCGCTCTACGAGGGTTTCGGTCTGCCGGTGCTCGAGGCCATGGCGGTGGGGACGCCGGTCATCACGTCGAACACGACGTCGCTGCCGGAGGTTGCCGGAGATGCCGCCGTGCTCGTCGACCCCACCAGCGTCGGCGCGATCGCGGACGCCATGCGGCAGTGCTATCTCAACGCCGCGGTGAAGACGGAGCTGGGCCTGCGTGGCCGTCGCCGGGCCGCCACGTTCACCTGGGACCGCGCGGCTCGCTCGACCGTCGCAGCGTACCGGCGGGCGCTGGGAGCGGCGTGACGCAATGAGGATCCTCCTGCTCGCCCACCGCCTCCCCTATCCGCTGGAGTCGGGCCAGCACCTGCGGCTCTACCACCTGACGCGGCACCTGTCGCAGCGGCACGAGATCGCCCTGGTAGCCTTCGGGCAGCCGCCGTATCCGCCTGCGCTCCGGGAGGTCTTCGCGCGGATCGACACGTGCCCGGTTCCGCGGGTTCAGCCGGCCGGATCCCGGGTGAGCCGGCTGGCGCGCGCCCTCGACCCGGCCGAGATGATCCCGTGCGATCCCGCCATGGCCGATCTCGCCGGCCATTCCGCCGACGCGTTCCGGCCCGATGTGGTCTGGGTGGGCGGCTGGGACATGCTGGTCTACCGCACCCGGCTCGGCCCGGTGCGCGTGGTCGCCGACCTGTTGGACGATGGCCTGCTGGAGTGTCTCCGGGAAGTCCGATGGGCCGGCGGCCCCGTCCGCCGCGCGCGGGCCATCCGCCGGCTCGTGCAGACGGTGCGGTGGGAACGGCGCTACTTCCGGGCAGCCGACGTCTGCACGTTCGTGTCCTCCCGCGACGCCGCCTGGGCCCGCCGGGTGGTGCCCGGCCTCGCCGTCGAGGTGGTCGAGAACGGGGTCGACGTGGACTTCTTCACGCCGGCGGGCCTCGACGAGGAGTTCCCGTCCCTGGTCTTCGAGGGCAACCAGTCCTTCCCGCCCAACGCCGACGCCGCCGGCTTCCTCGTCCGACGGGTGCTCCCGGAGGTCCGTCGAGCCTACCCGGAGTGCCGGACGTACATCGTCGGCCGGGACCCGGCGCCGGAGACCCGGGCGCTCGCCGCGCCTCATGTCGTCGTCACCGGCCGAGTGGAGGACGTGCGACCCTATCTCGAGCGGGCTTCGGTCTTCGTCTGCCCCATGCGGATGGGGGCCGGCATCAAGAACAAGATCCTCCAGGCCTGGGCCATGGCCCGGCCGGTCGTCGCCACCCGCGTCGCCGCCGGCGGGCTGCGCGTCGCCCCGGGCGAGAACATCGTTTTGGCCGACTCCGCCCGCGCGCTGGCCGGCGCGATCCGGCGCCTGCTCGAGGACGACGTGCGGCGCCGGCAGATCGGCAAGCAGGGCCGCGAGACCGTGCTGGCCTGCTACACGTGGCAGCGCCAGGCGGCCGCACTCGAGCGGGTGCTGGCGGGAGACAGGTGATGCCGCTGCGGGACATCGCCGTCACGCTGATCGTCTTCGCGTCGCTGCCGGTCTGCTTCGCCCGGCCCTGGATCGGCGTGGTGATGTGGTACTGGATCGGCTACATGAACCCCCACCGGCTCGCGTGGGGATTCGCGTACGACTTCCCCTTCGCCCAGCTGGTGGCCATCGCCACCCTGGCCGGCCTGCTCTTCACGCGCGACCGCAAGCCGTTGCCGATGGTCCGGGAGACGTGGCTACTGCTCGGTCTCGGCGTGCTCTTCACGCTCTCGACGGTCTTCGCCCTCTATCCCGGCCTGGCCTGGGAGATGTGGGAGAAGGTCGCCAAGATCATGCTGTTCACCTTCCTGACCATGATCCTCTGCCAGGAGCGCGAGCGACTGCGGGTGCTCCTGCTCACCATCGCGCTGTCCCTCGGGTTCTACGCCGTCAAGGGTGGCATCTTCACCCTCACCACGGGCGGGGTGCACCGCGTGCAATACCCCGGCGCCACCTCGATGGGTGGCAACACCGGCCTGGGGCTGGCCCTCGACATGGCCCTGGCGATGTTCTTCTTCCTGGCCCGCGAGGAGACGAACCGCTGGCTGCGGCGTCTGCTGCAGGTCATGGGCCTGTTCGCGGTGCCATCCATCCTGTTCTCGTACTCGCGGGGCGCCGTCCTGGGCTTCGGTGCAGTCATGGTGGCCCTGGGTCTCCGCAGCCGCCGCAAGGGCCTCGCCGTCGCCGGCATCCTGGCGGTCGCCCTCTTCGTCTGGTACTTCGCGCCCCAGCAGTGGTTCGAGCGGATCCAGACGATCGAGCGTCACGAGGAGGACATGTCGGCCCGGATGAGGTTGGAGTCCTGGTACGTCTTCTACCGGGTCGGGCTCGACCGCCCACTTCTCGGTGCCGGGTTCTGGGGCCCGGCGGCCGACGAGGTCTTCTACGCTTACCTGCCGGACGCCATCCGGGCCCAGAACGCCCACAACAGCTACCTCAACGTGCTCGGCGAGCACGGGGTCATCGCGTTCGCCCTGTACGTCGCGCTCATCCTGTCGTGTCTGGTCACGTTGCAGCGCTTGCAGAGACCGTGGCGGGGTGTCGCCCCGCCGGGCTGGGTCGCGAGTTACGCCGCCGCCATCCAGGTCGGCATCGTCGGTTACATCGTCGCCGGCACGTTCCTGAGCGCGGCATACCTCGAGTTCTTCTACAACCTGGTCGGTCTCACGGTCGTCCTGAAGACCGTCGCCCGGCGAGAGATGGAGCAGGCGCTCGCGCCGGTCCCGACGTCCTCGGCCGCGGAAAGGAGGTCGGCCCATGTGCGGGCTGGCTGGAGTCGCTGACCTCGCCGGCCGTCCGGTGGACCGCGAGCTCCTCGCCCGGATGACGGGCGTGCTCGCCCACCGAGGTCCGGACGGTCAGGGCCTGCACGCCGACGGCCCGGTCGGCCTCGGCCACCGGCGCCTGGCCATCATCGACCTCGCGACCGGAGCCCAGCCGATGGCCTCACCGGACGGCCGGCTCTGGATCGTCTTCAACGGCGAGATCTACAACTTCCGCGAGCTGCGGGCCGACCTCGAGCGCCGGGGCGGCTGGCAGTTCCGCACGGGCTCCGACACCGAAGTCATCCTGGCCGCCTACGCCGCCTGG
>DATLZL010000066.1:0-5448 GCA_035574035.1 Binatia bacterium
CGGCGGCGGCGGCCGAGCTCGCCGTGCGGGTCCGGGAGGAGCTGGCGCGGGCGGGCCGCTTCTCTCTGCGGCCCGTGATCAACGCCACCGGCGTGGTCCTGCACACGAACCTCGGGCGGGCACCCCTGTCGGCCCCGGCCCTCGAGCGGCTGGCCCGCGTGGCGGAGGGCTACGCCAACCTCGAACTCGACCTGACCACCAAGGAGCGGGGCTCCCGGTATGCCCACGTCGAGGAGCGGTTGCGCCGGCTCACGGGCGCCGAGGACGCCCTGGTGGTCAACAACAACGCCGCCGCCGTGTTGCTGGCGCTGGAGACGCTCGCCCACGGCCGTGAAGTCATCGTCTCCCGCGGCGAGCTGATCGAGATCGGCGGCGAGTTCCGGATCCCCGACATCATGCGGCGCAGCGGGGCCGTGCTGCGCGAGGTCGGGACCACCAACCGCACCCACCTGCGCGACTACGCCGAGGCGATCGGCCCGCAGACGGCGCTGCTGCTGAAAGTCCACACCTCCAACTACCGCGTGGTGGGGTTCACGGCCGAGGTCTCCTCGCGGGAGCTGGTGACGCTCGGCCGGGATCGCGGCCTGCCGGTGATGGAGGACCTCGGCTCCGGCTCGCTGGTGGACCTGCGGGCCTTCGGCTTCCCCTACGAGCCGACCGTCCAGGACGTCGTCGGAGCCGGCGTGGACCTGGTCACGTTCTCCGGCGACAAGCTCCTCGGCGGACCCCAGGCCGGGCTGGTGGTGGGCCGGCGCGACCTGGTCGGCCGCCTCAAGAAGAACCCCCTGAACCGCGCGCTGCGCATCGACAAGCTCACCGTCGCCGCGCTGGAGGCGACCCTCGACGCCTACGAGGCGGGCCGGGCTCGAACCGACATCCCGACCCTCCGGTTGCTGACGGAGCCGCTGGCCTCGGTACGCCGCCGGGCCCGCGGCGTGCTGGCGCGCCTGGATCCGGCGGTCCGCGGCCGGCTGCGGGCCCAGGTGGTGGAGGAGCGGGCCCAGGTCGGTGGCGGCGCCCTGCCGACCGTGGAGGTGCCGACGGCCGCGGTGAGCCTCGGAAGCACCGGGCAGGAGGCCCGCGACCTCGACGCCGCGCTCCGCCGGGGCCGGCCGCCGGTCGTCGGCCGGATCGCCGACGACCGCCTGCTGCTCGACTGCCGCACCGTCCTGCCGTCCCAGGTGGCGGCGCTGGCCGCGGCGGTCAACGCCGCCGCCCGCTGACATGACCGCGACGGACCGGGCCGCGTCCGTCAGCAAGCCGGTGGTGGTGGGGACGGCGGGTCACATCGACCACGGCAAGACTTCGCTGGTCAAGGCGTTGACCGGCATCGACACCGACCGCCTGCCCGAGGAGAAGGCCCGGGGTATCACGATCGACCTGGGCTTCGCATTCCTGGAGGAGCCGGACGGCCTGACGATCGAGATCGTCGACGTGCCGGGCCACGAGCGCTTCGTCAAGAACATGCTGGCCGGGGTGGGGGGGATCGACCTCGCCATGCTGGTGGTCGCGGCGGACGAGGGCGTGATGCCCCAGACCCGCGAGCACCTGGCCATCTGCTCTCTGCTGCACATCAAGAGCGGGCTCGTGGCGCTGACCAAGGCCGACCTGGTGGAGCCCGACTGGCTGGAGCTCGTCCGGGAGGACGTCGCGGGGCTGGTCCGCGGGACATTCCTGGAGGGGGCGCCGGTGATCACGGTGTCGGCCAGGACCGGCGAGGGGCTGGATACCCTCCGGGCCGCCCTGCGCGACCTGGCGGCCCGGGTACCCGCCCGCGACACCGACGCCCTGCCGCGGCTGCCCATCGACCGCGTCTTCACCGTGAAGGGCTTCGGCACCGTCGTCACCGGGACCCTCACCGCCGGGCGCTTCCAGTTGGACGACCGCGTGGAGGTCTTCCCGCGCGGGCTGACGGCGAAGATCCGCGGCCTGCAGACGCACGGCCGCAACGTCGCTGAGGCCCGGGCCGGCCAGCGCACCGCGATCAACCTGCAGGGCCTGGAGCGCGCCGCCGTCGAGCGCGGCGACGTCGTCGGCCCGGCTGGGGTTCTGGTCCCCTCGCTCCTCGTGGACGTCGCTCTCGAGCTGCTGCCCGACGCGCCCCGTCCCCTCAAGAATCGGGACCGCGTGCGCTTCCACGTCGGCACCAGCGAGGTGATGGCTCGTGTGCTCCTGCTCGGGCCGAGCCAGATCGAGCCCGGCCAGCGCGCGTTCGCCCGCATCCGGCTCGAGGCTCCGATCGTGGCGTTGCCCGGCGACCGCTTCGTCGTGCGCTCCTACTCCCCGATCGTCACCATCGGCGGCGGCACCCTGCTCGACGTCGACCCACCGCGGTTCCGGCGCAAAGCCCCGGCGCTGATCGCCCACCTGGAGCGGCTCGAGCGCGGGACGCCGGCCGAGGTGGTGGAGGAGCACGTGCGCCAGGCCGGGGTGTCCGGCGTCCGGGCGGCGGCGCTGTCGGCACGGGTGCCGTTCGGGCCCGAGCGGCTGCGCCGCCTCCTGGGCGAGCTGGAGCAGGGAGGACGTATCGCGGCGGTGGAGCGTGACTGGTACCTGCACGCGGACAGCCAGGTCCGCTTGCGCGGGCTGATCCTGACCGCGCTGGAGCAGTACCACCGGGCCAACCCGTTGCGTCCAGGGATGGGGCGCGAGGAGCTCAGGGGCCGGGCCGGCGGTGCCGACGAGCGCGTGTTCGCCCAGACGCTGACCCGGCTCGAGGCCGAGGGCGCGGTCACCAGTGACCGCGACAAGGTCCGTCTCGCCTCGCACGAGGTCCGGCTGACTCCGGAACAGCAGCGCATCGTGGACCAGGTCGAGCAGGCCTTCCTGGAGGCCGAGGCCGCCCCGCCGAGCCCCGAGGAGGCCCTGGCCCGGGCCGGGGTCAAGGGCGACGAGGAGCACGAGCTCTTCCAGGTCCTGCTCGACGCGCGCAAGCTCGTGAGGGTGAAGGAGTCGCTCTTCTTCCACGCCCGCGCCTTGGACGTCGTCCAGGACAAGGTGGTGGCGCTCCTCAAGGAGCGGAAGGAGATCGGGCCGCAGGACATCAAGGACCTGCTGGGCATCTCCCGCAAGTACGCCATCCCGCTCCTCGAGCACCTGGACGCCCGCCGGGTCACCACCCGCGTCGGCGAGCGCCGGGTATTGCGGGGCGGGGAGGGGCGCGCTATGGTGTGAGCGCCGGAAAGGAGCGTCATATGTTTGGGCTGGGCTACCAAGAGCTGCTCATCATCCTCGTGATCGTGCTGATCCTGTTCGGGGCCAACCGGCTGCCGGAGCTGGCCCGGTCGCTGGGCTCGAGCGTCAAGGAGTTCAAGAAGGGCGTCAACGAGGCCAGGACGGAGGAGCCGGCGGCCGCGGCCAAGAAAGAGGAGGAGAAGAAGGCCTGAACCTCGGCCCGGCGCGCGCGGACTTCCTCTGCGCGCTGGCCCTGTCGCTCCTGACCGTCGCGTCCCGGCTGCCCTACCGGGCGCGGATGCTTTACAACTGGGACGCCGTCCAGTTCGCACTCGCGCTTCGCGAGTACGACGTCGTCAAGCACCAGCCTCACCCGCCCGGCTACATCCTGTACGTCGCGCTCGGGCGGCTCGTGAATGCCTGGCTCGAGGACCCGGCCGCGGCCTACGCGCTGCTCGCCGTGCTCTTCAGCGGGGCGACCACGTTCGTCGTCTTCTACCTGGCCCGCGACCTCTACGACCGCGCGACGGCCGTATCGGCCGCCGCCCTGCTGGCCGTCAGCCCGCTCTTCTGGTTTTACGGGGCTGTCGGCCTGACCTACGCCGGCGAGGCCCTGTGCGCCTCCACGGTGGCCTCCTTCGCCTGGCGGGCCCGGCGGGGCAGCGAGACCGATGCCTGGCTGGCCGCCGGCTACCTGGGTCTCGCCGGCGGCCTGCGGCAGTCCATCCTGGTGCTGCTGTTTCCGCTCTGGCTGGGGGCGACGCTGGCGGGTGGGCGGAGGCTCAGGACCGTGCTGGTCGGGATCGCCGTGATCGCGCTCGCCGCCCTGACGTGGTTCGTCCCGATGGTCTGGCTCACCGGCGGGCTCGCGGCCTACCTGTCGGCCTCCCGCGAGCTGGCCGAGAGCGTCGTCGTCCCCACCACGGTCTGGGCCGGGCCCCTGGGCACGACGCTCCGGATGTCGCGCTACGTGCTCGAGTCGGTGCTGGTCGGCCTCGGCCCGCTGGCGCTGGCCGCGGTCCTGCTGCCCGCCTACGTGCGCCGCCACGGCTGGGACAGCCGCGAGTGGTTCCTCGTCGGGTGGGTCGTGCCGCCGGTCCTCGTCTACATCCTGGTTCACTTCGGCCAGGCGGGCTACGTGCTGACCTTCCTGCCGGCGCTGGTCATCCTTCTCACCCGGGTGACGATTGCCACGCTCGGCTCGACGATCGTGCCCCGGCCCCGCCGGCGGCTGGTCGCCCTGGCCGCCGCCGTGGTGCTGGTCGTGCTGATCAACGGCTCGTTCTTCGTGAGCGCGCGGCCGTTGCCGCGTGACTTCGACCGGCCGCGGCCGGCCTGGCAGAAGACGGCGGAGGACGAGGCCTTCGACTGGATCCTGAGCCGGACGGCGGCGGCGCTGCGCGAGCACGAGCAGGTCGTGCAGACCTTCGTGGCCGCCATCCGCGGCCTCTGGGACCCGACCGACACGGCGGTCATCACCGAGCTGGGCAACGCCCGCTCCTACCCGTGGATGCGCCACGCCGTCTACTACCTGCCGGAGTATCTGATCTACGAGCTCCGCGTGGGCGACCTCCCTCCGGGCTTCTACGCGCCGCACCACTCGCAGGCCATGACCCGGGTGCCCGGCAGCGTCATCGTCCTGCCCGCTTCCGTCCGCCGCCTGGTGTGGTTCGTCGACCACTGGAACCCCGCCGCCGAACGGCCGCCCGGGCTCATGGAGATCGAGCTGCCGTACGGGCGGTACCTCTACGTGCTGGCCGTCGGCCGGCGACCGGTCGAGTACGCCGGTTACCGGTTCGTCACCGACTCTCCGCCGCGCCGTGGCGTATCTCGGGCGCGGTAGCCTGCTCGGCGCCGCCGCCGTCGTCCCGCTGCTCCTCTTTCTCATCGCCGAGCGGCGCATCGCGGGTGCTACCGGCTTTCCGCTCGACGACTCGTGGATCCACCTGCACTTCGCCCGGAACCTGGCCGAGGGGGCCGGCTTCGCCTACAACCCCGGCGTCCCGGTGGCGGGGTCGACCGCGCCGCTCTGGACGCTGCTGCTGGGGGTGGCGTTCGCGCTGGCCGGACCGTCGATCCTGCTGGTGAAGGCTCTCGGCGTGGCCGCCGCCGCGGCGGCCGCGCTGCTCACCGGGCTTGCGGCGCTGGGCTGGGGCGCAGCCCCGGCGACGGCGACGGCGGCCGGGCTCGCGCTGCTGGCCGCCGGGCCGATGGTGTGGGGGGCACTCTCGGGGATGGAAGTCCCGCTGGCGGCCCTCCTGGTGGCGGGGGCCC
>DATLZL010000067.1:0-2044 GCA_035574035.1 Binatia bacterium
CGCCTGGCGCCGGGCCGTGGACCTGCCCAGAAAGGACTTGCTCACGCAGTCCATGACACCGTAAGAAGTCGAGAGACGAAACCGCCGGGGGTGGCGGAATGTTTCTGATCACGGCCGGCGGAATGATCCTGAAAAACGACAAGCGCGCGCGCCGTCACCCCACCCGGGTTCGAGACCTCGACGTGGGTGGGCCCGGGGGGCACGCGCGGGACGCGAAGCGCGACCGTACTGGTCAGCTGAGGGCCGTGCCGCACCGACAGCACGGTAGCCGGCGCGTTGTGCACGCTGACGCGGACGTTGGGACCGCCGGCGCCGAGGACGACGACCGTGACGACGTCGCCCACGAACGCCTGGGCCGGCGTGACCGATCGGATGGCGGGGCCGCCCTCGGCCGCCGAAGGCGCCAGCAACGCCAGCACCAGCACCACGACGGCAGGTACCGCCATCGTTCGTTCGCGTCGCTGCCGCAAGCCCATCGGGCCCCTCCGACCTCCAAGAGCCGCCCTCGGCGGCCGGTCGCGGCCGGTCGCGCCAGCCCCGCCGCGCATGACGGCGTGGGTGGTCCCCGAGTATGCCGGGATGTCGGATCGCCCAGGGTGGAAATTACGTCCAATTTCGGAACAAGAGGCCTGGAGCCCTGGCCGCAAACTCGAAATCCCCGGCGGGTGTCCGCGGACCTGGCCCCCTCAGCGCGATCCGGCTGCCCTCCGGGTCGGTACCCTCGCGCGGAGCGTCCGGTCGAACTCGACTACTTGTCGGAGCACGTCCAGACTGGCCGCCGGCGTCTCGACCCAGACCCGGGAGCACGGGACACCCACCCAGACCCGGAGGGCGGGCGCCACGCCGCCCGTGGTCCGCTCGAGCAGCGCGCCGAGTCGCGCCAGAACGTCGCCGCCCAACAGGGCCTCGGCGACCCGCTCGTCCGCCGCCAGGACCTGGGGCCGGCGCCGACTGGAGGGCAAGATGCCTGCGACCTCCACGGCGGTTCGGGCGAATCGGATGATCACCCCGTCGGCGCCGCCCGCGCCGAGCCGCAGGGCGTAGTCGTTGAGCGCCTCCGGAGGCAGACCGCGAGCCAGGGCCGCCTCGAGGGCGGCGCGCAGCTCGCCCGGCGGGGGCCCCTCATGCTGGAGCGCGACCCCCTCGAGGAGGAAAGGCAACCATCGCCGGGACGGGTCGCGCACGTCGGTGATGGCCAGGAGCAGTGCGTCGAGCTGCCGCGGACCGCTCCAGAGCATGATCCGGTCCGGTGTCCCCTGGCTGTCCTGGAAGAGGGTGACCGTGAGCGTCGTGTCCGCCCCACAGCCGGGCACCGCGAAGCTCACGGTCCCGCGCTCCTCGCCGATCAGGTGCCAGCCGAGGGCCCGCCCCTGCGTCAGCAGCTCGCGCGTCCGCCGTCGAATGCCGGGCATGCTCGCTCCAACCGCGGGCCCTTCGGGCGCGCTCCTGTCCGTCGGCGGCGGCCGCTATCCGGGCCCACCCCTCCGGGCCCTCCCGGGTCCAGGGTGCCGGCGTCCAAGCGCGTCGGACCTGACGGACCGTCCGCTCGCGGGATGCGCTGGCGGCCCGCACCGCGTGCCCCGGGATGGCGGCGCCGTCGCCGGTCCGAGCGCCGGCGCACCGCGAGCCGGTCGGCCGCGGGCCGTCAGCGAGGACGCGGCTGGGAGGCTCGGAGCATGACGTCGACGACCTTCTCGCCCGGGGCCAGGAAGCGCAGATAGCGCACCTGGTAGACCCGCGGCGAGAGCTGCTCGCTGCACAGGATGTCGACCTCCAGCCGGATGCCCTTGCCCAGGTCGAGCCCGAGCGAACGGTCGATCCGGGATGAGAGCCGCACAGGGTCGCGGGCCGCCGACCCTGCGACACCGGCCCCGGGCGGGCCGCCGGGGGAGCCGGCGCGGCCGGTTCCTGCCAGGGGGCCTGTGATGCGTGGCACGTCGGTGCGGGCGGCAGGAGGGGTGGGCGCGGCCGGTCCAGGATCGCCCCTCGCGATCTTCCCGCTCAGGTCCCTTTCGCCCGGCGACGCCAGGCCGCGGTCGTAGAC
>DATLZL010000068.1:0-15019 GCA_035574035.1 Binatia bacterium
GCCCGCCGGGCTGCGTGCACACCGTCCACAGCCGCGACGGCGCCATGGTGCTCGCCGTCATGTCGGGAGGCACCGAGCCGTGCTGAGCGCTCGGCGCCGGCCGTTCGAGGGGAGAAGTGGCAGATCGAGCCGTGCCTCACGTCCGGAAGTTCCTCGGTCAACGCCTGCGCCTGCTCCGAAAGGAGCGCGGCCTCAGCCAGGAGCGGCTGGGCGCCCTGAGCGGGCTGAGCGGCAAGTTCATCGGCGAGGTGGAGCGCGGAGAGAAATCGATCTCGGTCGACAGCCTCTACCACATCGCGGTCGCCCTCGGGGTGCCCCTGCGCGTGCTGACCGACGTGCGGGGCGGCCGGCGGGACGCGACGCCGAGCGAGGACGCCGAGAAGATCTTCGCCCTGGTGGCCGCCCACCGGCGGCCGCGGGAAGTCCGGCGGGCGCACCAGGTGCTCCGGGTGATGCTGGGCGACCACTGATGTCCCGCGCGAGCGAGGTCTCCACGACATGAGCGGCGAGTCGCTGTGGCTGGCGGTGGGATTCCTGGGGCAGGCGTTCTTCTCGGCCCGCTTCCTCGTGCAGTGGATCGCCACCGAGCGGCGCCGGCAGAGCGTGGTGCCGCGGGAGTTCTGGTACCTGTCGGTCGGGGGCGGGCTCGTGCTGCTGGCCTACGCGCTCCACCGCCACGACCCGGTCTTCGTGGCCGGCCAGGCCGCCGGGCTCTTCGTTTACGCCCGCAACCTCTACTTCATCCACCGCCGTCGACCCCAGCCGGCCGAGGCGTGAGCCGGAAGACCGTGTCGCCGGCCGCGGAGCCCGAGGAGTGACCATGTCGGCCAGCGTGAACTGGGCTCGTTGCCAGACCCGTCCGGTGCTCATGATCCCGGGCCCCACCGAGCTGCCGCCGCCCGTGATCCAGGCGCTCAACCAGCCGCCCGCCATCCAGTACGACCGGTCGTTCGACGAAGGCGTGCTGGAGCCTACCACGCTGGCCCTGCGCCAGGTCTTCCAGACGACGAACGAGGTCGTCCTGATGCCGGGCTCGGGCCGCACGGCGCTCGAGGCCGGGGCCCTCAGCGTCATCGAGCCGGGCGACCGGGTGCTCGTCGTCGCCGCCGGGCAGTTCGGCGTGCTGATGCGCGAGATCATGAACCGGGTCGGCGCCGAGTTCACCGAGTTCACGGTCGAGCCCGGCCGGCCGCTGGATCTGGACCGCCTGGCCGCCGAGGCCGGGCGCGCCCGGCCGAAGGCCATCACGCTGGTCCACAACGAGACCTCCACCGGGTCCACCTACCCGGCGGCGGCGGTCGGGGAGATCTGCCGGCGCGTGGGGGCGCTCTACCTGCTCGACACCGTCTCCTCGCTGGCCGGGATCGACGTCCGCACCGACGAGTGGGGCGTGGACCTCAACATGACCGGCTCTCAGAAGTGCCTGGCGGCGCCGCTCGGCCTGGCGGCGGTGGCGGTGAGCCCGCGGGCCTGGGAGGCGATGGAGCGCCGGCGGCGGCCGGCCACCTCGTGGGCGTACGACCTCCTGCGCTGGAAGGAGCACTGGGTGCCGGTCTCGCGCGGCGGCAAGGTCCCGGACGGCGCGCCGCGGCGGCAGCCGGTCTCCATCCCCACCCACCTGACCGCCGCCATGCAGGCGGCCGTCCGGCTGGTGCTGGAGGAGGGCTTGCCGGCGCGCTTCCGCCGGCACGAGGTGGCCGGCGCCGCGCTGCGCGCCGGCGTGCAGGCCCTGGGGCTCACGATGTTCCCCGACCCCAGCCTGTGGTCGAACACCGTTTCCTCGATCGCGACGCCGGCCGGGGTCGAGCCGGCCGCGGTCGTGCGCCGCATGCGCGATCAGTACGGGATCCTGATCGGCACCGGCCTGGACGGCCTGCGCGCCACGACGCTGCGCATCGGGACGATGGGGATCACCGCCAGCCCGCAGTACGTGCTGCCCGCGCTGGCGGCGCTGGAGCTCACGCTGCGCGACCTCGGCTGGAAGGCCGAGCCGGGGGCCGGGGTGGCCGCCGCCCAGCGCGTCTTCGCCGACGCCTGATGGCCGACCCGCTCATCGTCGTCCCCGACGACTACCCCTCGGTGTTCGAGGGCACGCCGGCCCACGAGCGGGCCCGGCGCCTGGGCGAGGTGCGCGTCTTCACCGCCCGCGGTGCCGACGAGGAAGCCGAGCTCATCCGCCGCATCGACCGGGCCCGGGTGGCCATCAACATCCGGGCCCACGCGCGCTTCACGGAGGCGGTGTTCGCCGCCTGCCGGTCGCTCGAGATGATCTCGATCTGGGGGACCGGCACCGATAACGTGGACCTCGACGCCGCCGGCCGTCACGGCGTGACGGTGTGCAACACCCCGGGTGTCAACGCCCGGGCGGTCGCCGAGCACGCCCTGGCCCTCATGCTGGCCGCCGCGCGCCGGATCCCGCGCATCGACCGGGAGATGCGCGAGGGCCGCTGGCCCCGCGAGCTGCTGACCCAGCTCCTCGGCAAGACGCTCGGCGTGTTCGGGATCGGCACGATCGGCGCCCGGGTGGTCGAGCTGGGGCGGGCGATCGGCATGTCGGTGCTGGCCTGGAGTCTCCAGGGCGACGCCGCCCGGGTGGCCGCGCTCGGCGCCCGCGCCGCCGGCAAGGAGGAGATCCTGCGCGAGGCCGACGTCGTCTCGCTCCACCTGCGGCTGATCCCGGAAACGCGCGGCTTCCTGGGCCGGAAGGAGCTCGGCCTGATGAAGCGCTCGGCCATCCTGATCAACACGGCCCGGGGCGCGCTGGTCGAGCGCGAGGCCCTGCTGGAGGCGCTCGAGCAGCGGCGGATCGCCGGGGCCGGCCTGGACGTGTTCCACGACGAGCCGCTCAAGCCGGGGGACCCGCTGCTGCGCCTGGACAACGTCGTGCTCTCCCCGCACAACGCCGGCCAGACGCCGGAAGTGATCCGCGACGGCCTGCTGCGCGCGGTGGAGAACGTCGAGAACTACCTGGCCGGACGCCCGACCGATGTGGTGGTGGCCCCGGTCCGGCGCCGCCGGTAGGCCGTCAGCGGCCGGCCCCGCCCGAGCCGGCCGGCTCCCGCGAGACGAAGTCGACCTCGGCCACACCGAACTCGACCCGCACCGACTCGACCTCCCCCACCCGCCGGATCAGGGTCAGCATCCGCTGGTTGTCGGCCAGCACGTCGGCGTGAAAGCGGCGGATCCCGCGGGCCCGGGCCGCCTCGAGCAGCGCGCTGAGCAGCCGCCGGCCGATTCCCCGGCCCTGCCAGGCGTCCTCGACCACCACCGCGACCTCGGCCCGCCCTTCCTGCTCGCCCGGCTCGTAGCGGGCCACGCCCACCACCCGCGGGCCGTCCGGCGCGTCCACCTCGGCGACGAGCGCCAGGCGCTGCACATAGTCCACGTGGCTGAAGTGGTGGAACCAGTCGTCGGGCAGCCGGCGCCAGTAGCGGAAGAAGCGTTGCCGGACCGTCTCCGGGCTCAGCCGGACGAACAGCGCCCGCAGCGCGGACTCGTCCGCGGGCACGATCGGTCGGATCCGGACGCGAGGCTCGGCCATGGCCCCTCCCCGCCGTTGCGATGCCCGTTCGCCCGCCGGAGATTCCCGGGCGGTCGGCCGGTCGCCCGCGAGGTCGAGCCTCGGGACGCCGGCCGGCCCGGATCCGCGATGCGACTACTCGGCCGTGCTCGCCGGTCGGCCCGCCCCCGCCGTCACGCGGCGCCGCACGGTCAGCACGTTGACGAACTCGCGCGCGCCGTGCTCGCCGAGCTCGCGCCCGTAGCCCGACTGCTTGACGCCGCCGAACGGCAGCCGCGGGTCGGAGGCCACCATGGCGTTGAAGAAGATGACACCCGCCTCCACCTCGTCGGTGAACCGCGCCTGCTCGCGCGGGTCGTTGGTCCAGATGCTGGCCCCGAGGCCGAACGGCGTGTCGTTGGCGGCCCGGATGGCCGCCTCCAGGTCGGGCACGCGGACGAGCGCGGCGACGGGCCCGAAGACCTCCTCGCGCAGCGCCGGCGCCTCGGGCGGAATGCTGGCCAGGACCGTCGGCTCGTAGAAGAACCCGGGCCGGTCCAGACGCCGCCCGCCCGTGCGCAGCGCGGCCCCGGCCTTGACCGAGCGCTGCACCTGGTCGTCCACGGTGTCCCGGATCGCGGCCGTGGCCAGCGGCCCGACCTCGGTGGCCGGATCCAGCGGGTCGCCGACCCGTAGGGCCGTCATCGCGTCGACGAAGCGCGTCTCGAACGGGCCGGCGACCGCCTCGGCCACGATGAAGCGCTTGGCGGCGATGCAGGACTGCCCGTTGTTGATCACGCGCGCCTGCACGGCCGTGCGCACCGCCTCGTCGAGGTCGGCGCTCGGCATGACGATGAACGGGTCGCTGCCGCCCAGTTCGAGCACGGTCTTCTTCACCGCCGCGCCGGCCCGCCCGGCCACCGCGCTGCCGGCACCGGTGCTGCCGGTCACGCTGGCCGCCGCCACCCGCGGGTCGTCGAGCAGCGGGCCCACCTGGTCGGCGCCGATCAGCAGGACCTGGAACACCCCGGGCGGGAAGCCGGCCCGCCGAAAGATCTCCTCCAGCGCCAGGGCGCACTGCGGCACGTTCGAAGCGTGCTTGATCAGGACCGTGTTACCGGCCATCAGGGTCGGCGCCGCGAAGCGGACCACCTGCCAGAAGGGGAAGTTCCACGGCATGACGCCCAGGACGACGCCCAGCGGGCGGTAGCGCACGACGCTCTCCAGCCCGTCGTCGGTCGTCACCGGCTGATCGGCCAGGAAGCGCTCGGCGTGCTGGGCGAAGTACCGGCAGGTGCGGGCGCACTTGAGGACCTCGTCCCCGGCCGCCCGGATGGGCTTGCCCATCTCGGTCGTCATGAGGCGGGCGAAGGCCTCCTGCTCGGCCTCCAGGATGTCGCCGGCCCGGGCCAGCCAGCCGCCCCGCTCGGCGAACGAGGCGCGGCGGTAGTCGCGGAAGGCCCGGACGGCGCGGTCCAGCCGGGCCTCGATCTCCCCCGGCTTCAGCGGATCGAAGCGGCGCAGGACCTCGCCGGTGGTGGGATTGATGCTGACGATCTGTGCAGCCATGTCCATACCCCCTTCGACGTCGTCGCGACGGGAAGACGTGCAATCGCGAGGCCGGTCACCAGGGGTGGCTCCGGTACCACTCGTAGATCTCCTCGCCGGTCGTGATCCAGACCCCGGAGTGCTTGCGGATGTAGTCGTACACCGCCTCGAAGTACTTGATGCGGTGCGGGACCCCGGAGATGTAGGGGTGGACGGCCATGGCCATCACCCGGGGGTTCTTCGCCCCCTCGGCGTAGAGCCGGTCGAACTGGTCCTTGCACCGGGTGAACCAGGCGGCCGACTCGTGGTGCTGGATGACCATCATCGGGATGTCGTTGAGCTCGACCGAGTACGGCACCGATACCAGCGGGCCGGCTGCGGTGCGGATCGGGTAGGGCTGGTCGTCGTTGACCCAGTCGGCGACGTACTCGATCCCTTCGGCCCGCAGCAAATCGAGCGTCTCCCACGTCTCGGTGAGCCCGGGTCCCAGCCACCCCTTGGGCTTCTTCCCGGTGAACTTCTCGATGATCTGGATGGATTCCCGGATCGCCGCCCGCTGGTCGGGCAGGAGGTGCATGGCCCCCTGCACCACGCCGTGCCCCATGAACTCCCAGCCGGCCTCGAGCATGGCCCGGGCCACCACCGGGTAGGCCTCGCACACGTGGGCGTTGATGGCGGTGGTGGCGCGGATGCGGCGGCGGCCGAGCGCCTCCAGCAGCCGCCAGAACCCCACCCGCATCCCGTACTCGTGCCAGGCCCAGTTCGGGACGTCGGGGATGACGGCCACGCCCTGGGGCGTGGTGAGGTACTGACGGGGCATCGGCTTGTCGATGCTCCACTCCTCGACGTTGACGATGGTCCACACCGCCAGCCGCGCCCCGCGGGGCAGCCGCCACCGCGGGCGGTCCTTGATCGCGGAGTAATCGAAGCGCTCCGAAGGAAGTTTCACGCCGGCCTCCCGAGTCCCGGTCTGGCGACCGCCGACCTGCGGTTCGCGGCCGTATAGGCGGTTCGCGGCCGTATAGTACAATGCCGGCCCGTGACGCTCCCCCTAGCCGTCGACGTCCACAGTCACTTCTTCCCCGAGCGGTTTCTGCGGCTCATCGAGACCGAGGGCGCGGCGGCCGGCGCTCGCCTGGACCGCTCGAACCCGAAGGGCGTGTCGATCGTCGTCAACGGGGCGGCCACCGCCCTGCTCGGCCCGGCCTACTGGGACCTCGACCTGCGGCGCAAGGCGATGGACCGCACGGGCGTGGCCGTGCAGGCCCTGTCGCTGACCCAGCCCATGGTCTACTTCGCCAAGGGCGACCTGGGGCGCCGGCTGGCCGCCGCCTTCAACGACGCGCTGGCCGAGGCCCACACCGCGTACCCCGACCGGTTCGTGGGCTGCATGACGCTGCCGATGCAGGACCCGGCGGCGGCGGTCACCGAGCTGCAGCGGGCGGCCCGGCTGCCCGGCGTGCGCGCGGTGTACCTCGGCACCAACGTCAACGGCCGCGACCTCTCGGACCCGGCCTTCACGCCGATCTTCCAGCGCTGCGAGGAGTTCGAGCTGCCGGTGCTGCTGCACCCGCTCAACGTGCTGGGGGGCGAGCGCCTGCGTCCGTTCTACCTCTCCAACCTGCTGGGCAACCCGTTCGACACCGCCGTGGCCGCCGCCCACCTGGTGCTCGGCGGCGTGCTCGACCGGTTCCCGCGCCTGCAGGTCTGCCTGCCCCACGCCGGCGGCGCCCTGCCCTACGTCGCCGGCCGGCTGCAGCACGGCCAGCGCGTGCGGCCCGAGGCACGCGACCGCGCCCGGCGGCCCTTCACCGCCTACCTGCGCCGGTTCACCTACGACACGATCAGCCACTCGCCGGAGGCGCTCGCCTGGCTGATCCGCACGGTAGGGGCCGACCGGGTCATGGTCGGCAGCGACTTCTGCTTCGACATGGGGTACGAGCGCCCCCGGGACATCGTCACCAAGCGGCTCAGGCTCACGCGCGCGGACCAGGCCCGGATCCTGCGCGACAACGCCGCCCGCCTGCTGGGCCTCGCCTAGCGCGACGCGCCTCGCCCGACCCCGGCGGTGAGCGGCGAGTTCTGGATCAGCCAGGCCTTCAACGGGGTCTCCTACGGGGCCCTGCTCTTCCTGCTGGCGGCCGGCCTCAGCCTGATCTTCGGCGTCATGCGCGTGGTCAACCTCGCCCACGGCTCCTACTTCATGCTGGGCGGCTACGTGGGGCTGTCGGTGGTCTGGCGCACGGACTCGTTCCTCATGGCCCTGCTGGCCGGGGCGGTGGCCGTCGGCCTCATCGGCGTCGGCATGGAGCGGCTGTTCCTGCGCCGCCTGGCGGGGCAGACGCTGGGCCAGGTGCTGATGACGATCGGCTTCGCGCTGATCTTCCAGGACCTGGCGCTGCTGATCTGGGGCGGCGACCCGTACACGATCCCGGTGCCCGAGCCCCTGCGCGGCAGCCTCCGGGCCGGGACGCTGGCCTTCCCCGCCTACCGGATCTTCATCATCGTCGTGGCCGCCGCCGTCGGCGCGCTGCTCTGGCTCGCCCTCGACCGCACGCGGGCCGGCGCTCGCATCCGGGCCGCCGTGGACGACGCCGAGATGGCGCAGGGCGTGGGCATCAACGTGCCGGCGGTGTCGCTGGGCGTCTTCGCCCTCGGGGCGTGCCTGGCGGCCGTGGGCGGCGTGGTGGGCGGGGCGTTCCTCGGCGTCTACCCGGGCGCCGACTTCGAGGTGCTCCCCTACGCCTTCGTCGTGGTCATCGTGGGCGGGCTGGGCAGCCTGCCGGGGGCCATGGTGGGCAGCCTGCTGGTCGGCCTGCTCGACAACTTCGGCAAGGCGCTCTTTCCCGAGCTCTCGTACTTCACGCTGTTCGCGCCGATGGCGTTGATCCTGGCGCTCCGGCCGACGGGGCTCTTCGGGCGCGCCTGATGCGCCGGCGGCTGCTGGCCGGCGCCGTGGTCGTCGTCCTCATCGCCGCCGCGGCGCCGTTCCTGCCTTCGTACCCGCTCACGCTGCTGACCCAGGCGCTGATCGTCGCCATCCTGGCCATGAGCCTGGACCTGCTGCTGGGGTACACCGGCCTGCCCTCGCTCGGCCACGCCGCCTACTTCGGGGTGGCCGCCTACGCGGTCGGCATCCTGGCCACCGAGCGCCAGGCCGGGTTCTGGATGTGCCTGGCGGCCGGCGTGCTGCTGGCCGCGCTGACGGCGGCCGTGTTCGGGCTGGTGGCCATCCGCGCCACCGGGACCTACTTTCTGATGATCACGCTGGCCCTCGGCATGGTGGTGTGGGGCCTGGCCTTCCGCTGGGTCTCGCTGACCAAGGGCGACAACGGCATCTCCGGCGTGCCGCGGCCCGAGCTGGGGCTGCCGTGGAGCCTCTGGAGCCCGCTGCCCTTCTTCTACCTCACGCTGGCGGCCACCGCCCTGGCCGCCGGCGTCCTGGGCCTGATCGTCCGCTCGCCCTTCGGCCTCACCCTCAAGGGCATCCGCGAGAGCGAGTCGCGGATGCGGATCCTCGGCTACAACGTGTGGCTGCACAAGTACCTGGCGTTCGTGATCGCCGGCACCGCGGCCGGGTTCGCCGGCGTCTTCTGGGCCTACTACAACGGCTTCGTGAGCCCGGTGGACGTGCAGCTGGTGACCTCGGTCGAGGCGCTGTTGATGGCCGCGCTGGGCGGCCCGGGCACCCTGGCCGGGCCCGCCGCCGGCGCGGCCGTGATTGTGTTCCTCAAGAACTTCGTGAGCGTGTACACCAAGCGCTGGCTGCTGATCCTGGGCGCGGTGTACATCGGCGTCATCCTCTTCGCCCCGCGCGGCCTGGCCGGTGCCCTCCGCCGCGGCCGGTAGCGCGCCTGTACAGGAGGAACCGATGACTCGTCGTGGGATCGCCTGGATCGTCCTCGCCGCCGTGCTGACGAGCCTGCTCGCGCTCCACCCGTCCGGACCCGTGGCCGGCCAGGGCGGCCCGATCAAGATCGGCCTCCTGGTGCCGCTCTCGGGCGCCTTCTCGGCCACCGGGAAGGACATGCTGAACGGCGCCGAGCTCTACCTGGACGAGATCGGCCGCCAGGCGGCCGGCCGCCGGATCGAGCTCATCGTGGAGGACACCGAGGGCACGCCGGCCACCGCCCTGACCAAGGCCCGCAAGCTGGTGGACCAGGACCGCGTCCACGTGCTGACCGGCGGGCTGCTGGCCTCCACCGGCTACGCGCTGCAGCCGTACGTCGACGGTCAGCGCATCCCGACCACGTTCCCCGTGATCGCCGCCGACGACCTGACCCAGCGCAAGCCGGCCCGCTGGATCGTGCGGACCGGCTGGACCACCAGCCAGCCCATGCATCCCTTCGGCGACTGGGTGGCCAAGACCTTGAAGTACCGGCGGGTGGTGACGATCGGGATGGACTACGCCTTCGGCTGGGAGACCGTCGGCGGCTTCCAGCGCTCGTTCGAGGAGGCCGGCGGCCAGGTCGTGCAGAAGATCTGGACGCCGCTCAACACCAACGACTTCGCCCCGTTCCTGGCCCAGATCCGCCGCGACGCCGACGCCGTGCTGGCGCTCTTCGTCGGCCGCCTGGCGCTGCAGTTCATGAAGCACTACGAGGAGGCGGGCCTCAAGGGCAAGCTGCCGCTGCTGGGCGGCGGCACCACCACCGACGAGTCGGTGCTGCCCCAGATGGGCGACGAGGCCGTGGGCGCGGTGACGGCGCTGCACTACTCGGCCGCCCTCGACAACCCGCACAACCAGAAGTTCGCCCGCGCCTTCGAGGCCCGGGCCGGCAAGAGCGCCTCCTACTACTCGGAGGCGACTTACACCGGGACCCGCTGGATCGTGGAGGCGATCAAGGCGGTGGGCGGCAAGGTCGAGGACCGCGAGGCGCTGCTGGCGGCGCTCCGCAAGGTGGAGATCCGCGACGCCCCGCGGGGCCCGATCAGCGTCGACCGCTGGGGCAACCCGGTCCAGAACATCTACGTGCGCCGGGTGGAGCGGGTCGGCGGCCGGCTGCAGAACACGGTGATCCACACCTTCCCCAGCGTCGGCCAGTTCTGGACCTACAACCCCGAGGAGTACATGAAGCAGCCGCTCTACACCCGGGAGTACCCGCCCTGCCGTCACTGCTGACGGCCGCGCTGGAGCTTCACGCCGTCTCCAAGGCCTTCGGCGGCCTGCGGGCGGTCGACGCCGTCTCGCTCCGGGTGGCGGAGGGCGAGCGGCGGGCGCTGATCGGGCCCAACGGGGCCGGCAAGACGACCCTGTTCAATCTGATCTCCGGGGAGCTGCCGGTGACGGCCGGCCGGATCGTGCTGTTCGGCCGGGACGTCACCGGCCTGCCCTCCCACCGCCGGGCGGCGCTCGGCCTGGCCCGCACCTTCCAGATCACCAACCTCTTTCCGAGCCTGACCGTCCTCGAGAACTGCCTGCTGGCGGTGCAGGCGCTGACGCCCAGCCGGCTCGCCATGCTGCGGCCGCTGGAGACGTACGCCGACCTCGCCGCCCGCGCCCGGCACGCCCTGGGCGCGGTCGGCCTGGTCGAGCGGGCCGAGGCGCAGGTCCGCCACCTCTCGCACGGCGAGCAGCGGCAGCTGGAGATCGCGCTGGCCCTGGCCGGCCGGCCCCGGGTGCTGCTGCTCGACGAGCCGTGCGCGGGCCTGGCCCCGGCCGAGCGCGAGATGATGGCGGCGCTGCTCCGGCGGCTCGACCCGGCCCTCACCGTGCTCATCATCGAGCACGACATGGACATCGCGCTCGAGGTGGCGCAGCACGTGACCGTGCTCCACTACGGCCGCGTCATCGCCGACGGGCCCCGCGACGCCGTCAAGGCCGACCCCACCGTGCGCGAGATCTACCTGGGCGCATGAGCCTGGTCGCGCCCGTCCTGGAGGTCGAGGGCCTGCACACCTTCTACGGCGACAGCCACGTGCTCCACGGCGTGTCGCTCAGCGTCCGGGCCGGGGAGGTCGTCACCATCCTCGGCCGCAACGGCATGGGCAAGACCACGCTGATCCGCTCGATCATCGGGTTCACGCCGGCGCGGCGGGGCGCCGTGCGCTTCCTGGGCCAGGACATCACCGCCTGGCCGCCGTTCCGGGCCGTGGAGCGCGGCATGGGGCTGGTGCCCCAGGGCCGGCGCGTCTTCCCCTCGCTCACCGTCCGTGAGAACCTCGAGGTGGCGGCCCGCGGCCACGGCTGGACGGTGGACCGGGTCTTCGCGCTGTTCCCGCGGCTGGCCGAGCGCGCCCGCAACCGGGCCAGCCGGCTCTCCGGCGGCGAGCAGCAGATGCTGGCGATCGGGCGGGCGCTGATGACGAACCCGGTGCTGCTGCTGATGGACGAGCCGACCGAGGGCCTCGCCCCGCTGCTGGTGCGCGAGGTGGGCCGCGTCATCGCCGAGCTGAAGCGCGAGGGTCTCTCGATCCTGCTGGTCGAGCAGAACCTGCCGCTGGCGCTGTCGGTGGCCGACCGGGCCCACGTGCTGAGCCGGGGCGAGATCGTCCACTCCTCGACCCCCAAGGAGCTGGCCGAGAACCACGAGGTCCAGGCGCGGTACCTCGGCGTCTGACCCAGGAGCGACCATGCGATTCGGAACCTTCTTCTTCTTCCAGGCCCCGCCGGGGCGCGACCACGCCGACATCATCCGCCGGGAGATGCAGCAGGTGGAGTGGAGCGAGGAGCTCGGCTTCGACGAGGTCTGGTTCACCGAGCACCACTTCATCGACTACGGGCTGAGCGTGGACCCCGGCACCCTGGCCGCGGCCGCCGCCGCCCGCACCCGGCGCGTGCGCATCGGGCTGGCCGCCGCCATCCTGCCCTTCCACGACCCGATCCGGCTGGCCGAGCAGCTGGCGCTGGTGGACATCCTCTGCGACGGCCGACTGGACGTGGGCGTGGGCCGCGGCAACCGTCCGGCCGAGTTCCGCGGCTACCGGGTGCCCCAGGAGCAGAGCCGCGAGCGGTTCGACGAGGCGGTGGAGATCATGCTCCGCGCCTGGACCGAGGAGCGCTTCGCCTGGCAGGGGCGCTTCTTCCAGATCCCCGAGGTCCGGGTCATCCCCAAGCCGGTGCAGCGCCCGCACCCGCCCCTCTACCAGGTGTGCGTGACCAAGGACGGCATCGAGAACACGGCCCGCCGCGGCTGGCCCATGCTCAACTCCGTGCTGTTCGGCCCGGTCAGCCAGCTGGAGGACAACCGCGACGTCTACGTCGACACCCTGCGCAAGGCGGGCCGCAGCGAAGCCGAGATCGCCGCGCTGCTCCGCAACTGGGGCGTGTCCCGGCAGATCTACGTCGCCGACACCGACGCCCGGGCGCTCGAGGAGGCGCGGGAGGCCGAGCTGTGGTACCAGGAGTCGTTCCGGAAGTTCGTCATCCCCGAGCGCATCGAGGACGCCCACCCGAGCCTGCAGCCGGGCTTCCGGACCATGGCCGAGAAGCTCGCGCGCGTGACGTGGGAGGGGCTGGTGCGGGAAACGCTCGCCTTCGGCTCCCCGGACACCGTCGCCCGCCACATCGAGTACATGCGCTCGATCGGCGTCGGTCAGGTGCTGTGCTGGATGAACTTCGGCGGACTGCCGCAGGACCGGGTCCGCCGCTCGATGGAGCTCTTCGCGCGGGAGGTCATGCCGCGGTTCCGGTCGGAGCGGTCGTAGGCGCCGGTCGGGCCGGCGCCCGAGGAGAAACACCGTGGTGAGGACGAACGTCGCCGTCGAGGGGCCGGCGGGGGCGCCGGTGGTGACGCTGAGCCATCCGCTCGGGGCGACGCTGCACATCTGGGACGCGCACGTTCCCGCCCTCGCCCGGCGGTTCCGGGTGCTCCGCTACGACACCCGCGGCCACGGCGGCTCCGACGTCCCGCCGGGGCCGTACACGCTGGAGCAGATGGCCGACGACGTCGTGCGCCTGCTCGACTCGGCCGCCGTCGCGCGCACCCACTTCGTCGGCATGTCCATGGGCGGCCTGGTCGGCATGACGCTGGCCCTCACCCACCCCGACCGCGTCCAGTCGCTGGTGCTCTGCGACACCACGGCCTGCTACGGGCCGGACCTCGAGCCGATGTGGCGGGACCGGCTCCGGGTGGCCGAGTCGGCGGGAATGACCGACGAGCTGATCGAGCGGACCATGGCCATCTGGTTCTCCGCCGACTTCCTGGTCCGCGGCAAGGCCCAGGTGGACCGGGTGCGCGAGATGCTCGGGCGGACCGACCCCCGCGGCTACGCGGCGGCCATCCGCGCCATCGCCTTCGTGGACCTGCGCGAGCGGATCGGGGCGATCCGCTGCCCGACGCTCGTCGTCGTCGGCGCGGACGACCCCGGCACCCCGCCGGCCATGGCCCGCGACATCGCCGCCCGGATCCCGGGCGCCCGGCTGGAGGTCCTGCCTGGCGCCCGCCACGCGGCGGTGGTGGAGCGCGCCGAAGAGTTCACCGGCCTGCTCGCGGGCTTCCTCGACTCCGCCGGGTGAGTCCGCCGCCTACGCGGCCAGCTGGGAGGTGCAGTGCGGGCACCGGCTGGCGCGCAGCGGGATCGCGGAGGCGCAGTGCGGGCACTCCTTCGTCGCCGGCGCCGGCGGCGCCTGGGCCTGGCGGCGACGGAGGGCGTTGACCGACCGCACCAGCAGGAACACCGCGAAGGCGACGATCAGGAAGGCGATCACCGCGTTGACGAACAGGCCGAGGTTGAGCGTCACCGCCCCGGCCGCCTTGGCCTCGGCCACGCTGGCGTAGGGGCCGGGCCGGGCGCCCTCGCGCAGCACCACGAACAGGTTCGAGAAGTCGGTGCGGCCCAGGAGCAGGCCGATCGGGGGCATCAGGACGTCGTCCACCAGGCTCTTGACGACGGCGCCGAAAGCGGCGCCGATGATGATGCCGACCGCCATGTCCACCACGTTGCCCCGCAGCGCGAACTCCTTGAACTCCTTCAGCATGGCTGAGCACCCTCCCCGTCGCCGTCGTGCCCGACGCGCGCCAGCGCCTCCAGCACCTTGACCACCACCGCCAGGTCCTGGCCCTCGTACCCGGCCGCCTGGGCGGCGGAGTAGAGGCGCTCGGCAACGTCGGTCAGGGGCACGGCGGCGCCGACGGCGGCGGCCGCGCCCTGGATGAGGTGCAGGTCCTTCATGAACAGCCCGAGCTTCATCTGGGCCGGGAACTCGCCCCGCACCATGAGCGGCCCCCGCACCTCGAGCATCCGCGAGGTGGCCGCGCTGGCCGTCAGCACCTCCAGCGCCAGGGCCGGGTCGAGCCCGCCCCGGGCGGCCAGGGCCAGCGCCTCGGCCGCGGCCGCGCTGTGGAGCGCGATCAGGAGGTTGGCGACGAGCTTCAGGAACGTGGCCCGGCCCGCCGCCCCCACGTGGACGGACCGCGGCACGATCGCCTCCAGGACCGGGCGCCAGCGCTCGTAGTGCGCGCGCTCGCCGCCGACCATGATCAGCCCCTCGCCGCGGGCGACCTGGCCGCTGGTCCCGCTGACCGGACAGTCGAGGAACGCGCGGCCCCGGCGCTCGACCTCGGCCGCCAGCCGCTCGGTCAGCTCCGGCGAGATCGTGCTCATCTGGACGACGACCTGGCCCACCGGCGCGCCGGCCAGCACGCCGTCGGGGCCGAGGATCGCCCGCTCGACGCTTTCCAGCGAGGGCAGGATCGTGAAGACCGCCTCGGCCCGGGCGGCGACGTCGGCGGCCGAGGCGGCCGCCTTGCCGCCGAGCGCCGTCAGCGCGGCCGCGCGGTCGGGGACGACGTCGTATCCCACCACCGCGTGGCCGGCGGCGACCAGCCGCGCGGCCACCGCGTGACCGAGGAGCCCGAGCCCGACGAGGCCGACGACCGCCACCGGCGTCCTAGGAGCCTGTCCCGGTAATCATGTTTCCTGCTGGGGTCGGCCCGGTCCCGCGGATAATGCCGGCATGGCCAAGACCTTCCGCCCGTTCGACCGCGACCAGATGCTGCTGATGCCGCCGTCGCTGCTCGACTGGGTCTC
>DATLZL010000069.1:0-7891 GCA_035574035.1 Binatia bacterium
GTCCACGTAGACCACGTACCCGCGCGGGGGCTCGGGCGCGGGGGGCTGAGCCGGGGCCCGCGCGGCGGCGACCGTGGGCGCCGGGGCCGGAGCCACCGGGGTGCGCGCCGGGACGGATCGCCCTGGGCTGGAGTTCGACTCGGCGGCGACCTGATAAGGCACGCCCTGCCGGGGGCTGATCTTGCCCCCGCCGGGCGGCGGGCCGTACTTGGCCACGATCTCGGGCGGGGCGATGATCGCGCTCTTGCCGCGGATGAGCGTGGTCAGGGTGGTGGGGACCTTGTCCTCCTCCACCCAGACGTACTCCGGCTCGCTCGGCACGCTCCCGTAGCGGGGGTTCTTGATCAGCAGCCACCGGGCCTCGGCGCTCTTGAGCGCGCTCGGCTCGCCCGGCCCCGGCATGCCGATGACGTTCCGCATCGTGCTGCAGCCCGGGAGCAGCGGCAGCAGGGCCAGGACGGCAACCAGCGACCGGCGGGTGCCCATCACGGCGGCCTACGATAGCACAGGGCCGGGGTCAGTCCTCGGCCCGGGGCTCCCAGGGGAACCGCCGCTCCTCGGTGGGCGCCGAGGCGACCACGGGCTGCCGGCGGGAGAACAGGGCCGTCCCGGTGACGGCCGAGATCCAGGTGACGTCCAGGTAGAGGACGCCCCCCCGCTCCATCAGCACGGGAACGAGCCACCCGGCCAGCTCCAGGTTGCGGGCCGTGCGCGCGGCGCGCTCCGGGCGGGCCAGGACCTCCTCCACCCGCACCTCGCCGCCGGCGAACATGTCGCGGACCGCCAGGGGGTCGACCACCTGGAACCGCTTGGAGCGCTCCAGGATGCTGGCCAGCAGGTAGGGCACGCGCCGCAGGTCCGCGCCCGAGTCGGTCAGGTCGAGAACCGGGGTGGTGGCGATCCGGATCCGGGCTCGGGTGATCCGGACCCCGTCCTCCACTCGCGGCGCCGGTCGGTCGGGAATCGGGATGAACAGCGCCTCCGAGAAGCGCTCCTCGACCCGGCGGATCTGGGCGTAGCCCAGAACGTCCTCGAACCGGCCCAGCATCCGTTGAGTGACGGGGTGGTAGAACGGGTCGCCCTTGCGGAAGACGGTCAGCTCCTGGCCCACCTGGGCGCCGGCCGCTCGGCCGAGGTCGAGGTAGAGCACCTCGCCCTCGACACCGACGACCAGGCCCTCCATCGGGCGGGCGGCGTTGACGAACTCGTCGGCCATCAGGGCGAAGGTGGCGGCGACGCGGTCGGCGAGGCCGGCCCAGACCGGGGCGGCGGGGGCGAGGATCGCGGCGGCCGCCAGCAGGGCCAGCGCCGCGCGGCGCATCAGAAAGTCACCGCCGGCTGGTGCACGCCGAAGACCCCGCGCAGCCGCTCGCAGATCTCTCCCAGCGTCACCGAGGCCTCGACCGCCTCGATGATCAGCGGCACGAGGTTGTCCCGGCCACGAGCGGCCTGCTCCAGGCGGTCGAGAGCCCGGCCGGCCCGGGCGCTGTCACGCGCCTTCCGGAAGGCGGCGACCCGCTCGGCGAGCGCCCGGCTGGTCCCGGGGTCGACCTGGAACAAGTCGGGGGGCGGCGGCGATTCGGTCACGAACTCGTTGACGCCGACGATCACCCGGCGGCCCTCCTCCACCTCGCGTTGCCAGCGGTAGGCGGCGTCGTGGATCTCCCGCTGCATGAAGGCGATGGCCGCCACCGAGCCGCCCATCTCGTCGATGCGCCGGATGTAGGCCTCGGCCTCCTCCTCGATGTCGCGCGTCAGGCGCTCCACCGCAAAGGAGCCGCCCAGCGGGTCGGCGACGTCGGCCACGCCCGACTCGTAGGCCAAAATCTGCTGGGTACGTAGCGCGATCCGCACCGCCTGCTCGGAAGGCAGGGCCAGCGCCTCGTCCATGGAGTTGGTGTGGAGCGACTGGCAGCCGCCCAGCACCGCGGCCAGCGCCTGCACGGTGACCCGGACGATGTTGTTCTCGGGCTGCTGGGCGGTCAGCATGCTGCCCGCCGTCTGGGCGTGGAAGCGGAGCATCTGGGAGCGGGGGTCGCGGGCGCCGAACCGGTCGCGCATCAGGCGTGCCCAGAGCCGGCGGGCCGCCCGGAACTTCGCCACCTCCTCCAGCAGGTTATTGTGCGCGTTGAAGAAGAAGGACAGCTGCGGCGCGAACTCGTCCACCCCGAGGCCCGCCTGCCGGGCCGCCTCGACGTAGGCGACGGCGTTGGCCAGGGTGAACGCCACCTCCTGGACCGCCGTGCAGCCGGCCTCCCGCATGTGGTAGCCGGAGATGGAGATCGTGTTCCAGCGCGGCACGTGGTCCTTGCACCAGGCGAAGACGTCCGTCACCAGCCGCATCGAAGGCCCGGGCGGAAAGATGTAGGTGCCCCGGGCGATGTACTCCTTGAGGATGTCGTTCTGGACCGTGCCCGACAGCCGCTCGGCGGTCACGCCCTGGCGGCGGGCGACGGCGACGTAGAGGGCGAGCAGGATGGCGGCGGTGGCGTTGATGGTCATCGAGGTCGAGACCCGGTCGAGCGGGATGCCCTCGAAGAGGTCGGCCATGTCCTCGATGGTGGCGATCGAGACCCCGACCTTGCCCACCTCGCTGACCGCCAGCGGCGCGTCCGGGTCGTAGCCCATCTGGGTCGGCAGGTCGAAGGCCACGCTGAGCCCGGTCTGCCCCTGCTCGAGCAGGTACCGGTAGCGCTTGTTCGTCTCCGCCGCCGACCCGAACCCCGCGTACTGCCGCATCGTCCACAACCGCGTCCGGTACATCTCGGGCCGGATACCGCGGGTGAACGGAAACTCCCCCGGCGCCGCCAGCCGCTCGCCCAGGTCGGGCGGGAGGTCCTCGGGGCCGAAGGCCGGGGGCAGCGGGGCGCCCCACGAGGTCTGGAACAGCCGCTTCCGCTCGGCCGGACTCACAGCGGGATGTTCCCGTGCTTCCTGGGCGGGTTCTGGTCCCGCTTGGTGTGGAGCACGGCCAGCGCCGCGCACAGCCGCGCCCGCGTGTCGCGCGGCATGATGACCTCGTCCACGTAGCCCAGCTCCGCCGCCACGTAGGGGTTGGCGAACTTCTCCCGGTACTCCCGCGTCCGGGCCTCCCGGAACGCCGCCCCGTCCTCGGCCTGCTCCAGTTCGCGGCGGTAGAGGATGTTCACCGCTCCTTCCGGGCCCATGACGGCGATCTCGGCCGTCGGATAGGCGAAGTTGGCGTCCCCCCGGATGTGCTTGGAGGACATGACGCAGTAGGCGCCGCCGTAGGCCTTGCGGGTGATGACCGTCAGCTTCGGCACGGTGGCCTCGCAGAAGGCGTAGAGCAGCTTGGCGCCGTGTCGGATGATGCCCCCGTACTCCTGCGCGGTACCGGGGAGGAAGCCGGGCACGTCCTCGAAGGTCACCAGCGGGATGTTGAAGCAGTCGCAGAAGCGCACGAACCGGGCGCCCTTCACCGAGGCGTTGATGTCCAGGCAGCCGGCCAGGTGGGCCGGCTGGTTGGCCACGATCCCGACCGGCCGGCCGCCCAGGCGCCCGAAGCCGATGACGAGGTTGGGCGCGAAGTCGGGCTGGATCTCGAAGAAGTACCGGTCGTCCAGCACCGCCCGGATGATCTCCTTCATGTCGTACGGCTTGTTCGGCTGCTCGGGGACGATCCCCTGCAGGGCCTCGTCGCGCCGGTCCACCGGGTCGGCGGTGGGCCGCACCGGCGGGTCCTCCAGGTTGTTCTGGGGCAAGAACGTGAGCAGCTCGCGGATCAGCGCCAGGCACTCTTCCTCGCTGTCGGCGGCGAAGTGGGCGACGCCGGACGTCGTGCTGTGGGTGGTGGCGCCGCCCAGCTCCTCGGCGGTCACGTTCTCGTGGGTGACGGCACGGATCACATCGGGCCCGGTCACGAACATGTTGGACGTGTTCCGGACCATGAACACGAAGTCGGTGATGGCCGGCGAGTAGACGGCCCCGCCGGCGCAGGGGCCCATGATGGCCGAGATCTGGGGGACGACGCCCGAGGCCAGCGTGTTGCGCAGGAAGATGTCGGCGTAGCCGGCCAGCGAGACCACGCCCTCCTGGATGCGGGCGCCGCCCGAGTCGTTCAGCCCGATGATGGGGGCGCCGGTCTTCATGGCCAGGTCCATGATCTTGCAGATCTTGCGCGCGTAGGCCCCGCTCAGCGAGCCGCCGAACACGGTGAAGTCCTGGGCGAAGACGAACACCGGCCGGCCGTGGATGCGGCCCGAGCCGGTGACGACACCGTCGCCGGGGATCTTCTGCCGGTCCATGCCGAAGTCGTGGCACTGGTGGACGACCAGACGGTCGATCTCCAGGAACGAGCCGGGGTCGAGCAGCAGGTCGAGCCGCTCACGGGCCGTCTTCTTGCCGGCCTTGTGCTGGCGCCGGATGCGGTCCTCGCCGCCGCCGCGCTCGGCCTCGGCGGTGCGGCGCGCCAGCTCCTCGAAGCGCTCCTGGAGCGACATGGAAGTCGGACCAAGTATGTCATAATTCCTGCCCCATGCAGCTCTGGGTGCAGGTGCTCGCGGTCCTCTGCCTGGTCGCGCTGACCGTGGCCGCGGTGCCGGCGATCCTCGCCCTGCGGCGCTCGGCCGAGCGGGCCGAGCGCGTCCTGGCGACGATGGAGAGCGAGCTGCGACCGCTGCTGGGCGAGGTGCAGGGTCTGGTGCACGAGCTCCGCGGGCTGACCGAGGAAGCGCGCGGCGAGGTCCAGCGGGTCGCGCTCCTCACCGACCGCGCCCACGACACGGTCGCCAGCGTCGGCCGCCTGTTCGCCGCCGTGGCCGGTCTGACCCGGGCCGGGCAGCTGGTGGGCGTGGCGGCCGGGCTCAAGGCCGGCCTCGACGTCTTTCTTCACCGCCTCCGCCGCCAGGACGGCGCTTCCCAAGGAGAAGACGATGAGCAACGACAGGCGTGACGCTGCCGGTTACCTCGGCTGGTTCCTGTTCGGCGCCGTCCTCGGCGCCGCCGCCGCCCTCCTCACCGCGCCCCGGGCGGGCCGCGAGACCCGCGAGCTCCTGCGCGAGCGCAGCCAGGAGGCCGCCCGCCGGGCCCAGCAGTGGGCGGGCGAGGCCCAGATCCAGGCCGGCGCCTGGCTCGACAAGAGCCGCGAGATGTTCGAGGAGCAGACGCAGCGGCTGATCAGCGCCTTCGAGGCCGGCAAGGAGGCCATGCGGGAAGAGATCCGCAAGTGGTCCACGACCGCCCGTGGCTGAGGTCGAGCTGCCGGGGCCGGACGAGATCGAGGAGCGGCGCGGCAAGCGGTTCACCCGCCGGGTCGCACTGACCACCGCCGTCTACGCGGTCGTGCTGGCCATCGTCTCCCTGGGCGGCAACAACGCCATGAAGGAGATGGTGCTGGCCCAGCAGGAGGCGACCAACCAGTGGGCCTACTACCAGGCCAAGGTCGTCCGCGAGCACCTGAATCGCGCCCACAAGCTGCAGGTCGAGACCCTGCTGGCCGAGCCCTCCAGCGTCCCGCCTGCCCAGCGGGCCAAGTTCGAGGCGCTGGCCCGCCGGTACGCCGACGAGGAGCAGCGCATGGCCGGCGACAAGCGCCAGATCGAGAAGGACGCCCGGAAGGCCGAGCACGAGCGCGACCGGAACCGGGCCCGTGACCCGTACTTCGACTACGCGGAGGTCCTGCTGCAGATCGCCATCGTGACGGCCTCGGTCTCCATGATCTCGGAGTCGCAGCCGGTCTTCTGGTTCTCGCTCGGCCTGGCCGGGCTGGGGGCGTTCCTCGCCTTCGACGCCTTCACGCTGCTCGTCCCCATCCCCCTGCTCGGCGCTCCCTGAGAGCCGGCGGACCTACCGGGCGACCGGCTCCCCGCGGGGCGCCGGGCCGTCGGGCGTCACCGTCGCCGGTGCCGCCCGCAGTTGCCGCTCGAGCTCTTCGAGGCGGCTCCGGAGCTCCTCGATCGTCCGCAGCAGCGCGTGGTGGGCGCTGCGGGCGTCGGCCTGGGCCTGCTGCTCCAGCTTGGCCGACTCCAGGTTGTTGATGACCACGGCGATGAAGAGGTTGACCACCACGAAGACCGCCACGAAGACGAAGCTGGCGAAGTAGGCCCAAGCCCAGGGGTAGGTGGCGAGCACGGCATCCTGGATCTCCACCCAGCCCTCCAGCGTCAGCATCTGAAACAGCGTCAGCAGCGCCGCCGGCAGCGAGCCCCAGTGCTCGGGGTCGGCCTCGCCGAAGAGGTGGAACCCGAGCACGCCGTAGACGTAGAGCAGCAGGGCCAGCATCAGGATCACGTGGCCCATGGACGGGATCGATCGCAACATGGTGCTGACGATCAGGCGCAGCTCCGGGAACACGGACACCAGCCGGGTGACCCGCAGCAGGCGGGCCAGGCGGGCCACCATCGCGAAGGCGCCTGACTGGGGGAGCAGCGAGGCCACCACGACGGCGAGGTCGAAGACGTTCCAGCCGTCGGCGAAGAAGCGAACCGGCCGAGGCCAGTACGCCAGCAGCCGGATGGCGATCTCGGCCACGAAGATCGATTGCACGACCACGTCGGCGGCGTGGAACCATCCCCGGTGGCGCTCGACCAGCCCGGGCCACGTCTCCAGGCCGACCAGCACGGCGGTGGCCAGGATCACACCCAGCATGACGTTCTGGAACACGGGGCTGTCGGCGATCCGACGCGCGAGTCCGATCACGCTCCCCTCCCCGAGACTGCTGGTCACGCCCTCCTGCCCGTGGCCGGGCCGCGCCGCGGCGCCAGCGCCTCGAGATGCTCGAGCACGGCGTCCAGGACGGGCCCGCCCGGCTGGAAGTTCGGCTCCAGGAACAGCGTGGTGAGGCCGGCGGCCGCGTAGCGGCCGATGTCCTCGCGGATCTCGTCCAGGCTGCCCCACAGCGGACGTCGGCCGGGCCCCTGCGGCCGCTCGTGGACCCGGTACGAGCCCCGACTCACGATGTGCAGCGTGGTCGGGTCACGTCCGGCGGCCAGGGCCGCCTTCCTCAGCTCCGCCACGATCGGCGTGAGCTGGTCGAGCGGGACGTTGCCGCCGTTGAAGCCGTCCCCCAGCGTCACCGCGCGCCGCACGACCACCGGGCCGTAGCCGCCGATCGTGATCGGCGGGTGGGGCTTCTGCGCGGGCTGGGGCTCGACGCGCGAGCGCGGCACCCGGTAGAACTCGCCGGCGAACTCCACCGGGTCCTCCGTCCAGACAGCCTTGAGGCAGCGCAGGAACTCGTCGGCCCGCCGGCCCCGGTGACGGAACGGGACGCCGACCGCCTCGTACTCGTCCTCCGACCAGCCGATGCCCAGACCCACCTCGAGCCGGCCGCCGGAGAGCACGTCGAGCGTGGCCAGAGCCTTGGCCAGCATGACCGGCGTGTAGTACGGCATGATGAGCACGCTGGTGCCGATCCGGATGCGCCGGGTGACGGCCGCCGCGTACGTCAGGGCGATCATCGGGTCGAGCACCCGCTCGAAGGCCCGGGGCCACGGCTGGCCGGGCAGCGGCGGGTAGTCGTTCCTCGGGTTCAGCGGGTAGAGCAGGCGCTGGAAGACCCAGAGCGAGTGGTAGCCGTGGGCCTCGGCCGCCTGGGCGACCGTCACCAGGTTGTCGCGGGTGGCCCAGTGGCCGGCGACGGGGAGCGCGAAACCGAGGTTCACGGTTGAACGTCGGAGGGGGCGAGGCGCCCCCTCCGACACCTCCCCGACCCGCGCGCCATCCGCACCCCCGTCGCCGTCTCCCTGCTCACGCGCGCCAGTCGACGCGGATGGGCAGGAGGCGGTCGGCGATCAGGTTGCGCATCATCTCCACGGTGCCGCCGCCGATCGCGAACATCCGGGCGTCGCGGGCCATGCGCTCGAGCGGCAGGCTCCGCCCGTACCCGGCCGCGCCGTGGATCTGCAGCGCCTGGTTCGTCACCGCCTGCGCC
>DATLZL010000070.1:0-2939 GCA_035574035.1 Binatia bacterium
CCTCAGGGGCGGGCGGCGATCAGGCGAGACGCGGGCGGGCCTGCGCCCAGGGCCGGACCTCCTCGAAGGCGGCCGAGGCCTGGAGGACGTCGAGGTCGGCGCAGCGGCGGCCGACGATCTGCAGGCCGACCGGCAGACCGGTCGCGGTGAAGCCCGCCGGGCACGACGCCGCCGGCAGCTGGGTGAAGTTGAACGGGTAGCAGAACTCGGCCCAGCCGATCCAGTCCCAGACGTGCTGGGGCCAGTGGGCCGGGTTGATCCGGCCCGTCTCGAACGCCGTCACCGACAGCGTCGGGGTCAGCAGGAAGTCGTAGCGCTCGAAGAGCGGCCGCACGGTGTCCCAGTACGCGTTCTTGCGCTCCCGCAGCACGAGGTACTCGAGCAGGCTCAGCCGGGCGCCGTCCTCGATGCAGGCGACCAGCCCCGGGTCCATCCGGTCGCGCCACTCGGGGAGGTAGCGCGCGTACATGCCGGCCTCGTGGGCGCTCCAGAGGCCGCGGATGACGTCACGCATGTCGGCGAAGCCGGGATCGGCGACCTCCTCCACGATCGCGCCCGCCTCCTCGAAGGCCCGGGCGGCGGCGGCCACGACCGCGGCGACCTCGGGGTCCACGCGCAGCCGACCGAGGGTCGGGCTGAAGGCGAAGCGTCGGCCGCGCACGCCCTCGCGCAGGCGACCCACGTAGTCGGCCGGCGGATCGGGCAGGGAAGTGCGGTCCATGTCGTGGGGGCCGGCCATCACACTGAGCATGAGGGCGGCGTCGGCCACCGTGCGCGCCATGGGGCCGATGTGGGCGACGTAGTCGGTGTTGGAGAGCGGCCAGTTGGGGATCCGGCCGAACGACGGCTTGAAGCCGAAGACCCCGCAGAACGCCGACGGGATCCGGATGGAGCCCGCCCCGTCGGAGCCCTGGTGGATGGGCCCGAGTCCGGCCGCCACCGCGACCGCCGCCCCGGCGCTGGAGCCGCCCGAGGTCAGCCGGGGGTCCCAGGGGTTCCGGGTGCTCCCCGTGAGCGGGCTGTCGCCGGTGCCCTTCCACCCGAACTCGGGCGTGGTGGTCTTGCCGAGGAAGACGCCGCCCGCCTCGGCCAGCCGGGTGACGAACGGCGGCTCGGCGTCGGGCACGCGGTCGGCGAAGATGTGCGAGCCCGAGGTCGTCCGCACCCCGCGGGTGAGCGTCAGGTCCTTGATGGAGTACGGCACGCCGCACAGCGGGCCGAGCGGCCCGCCGCGGAGCACGGCCTCCTCGGCCCGCCGCGCCGCCGCCAGGGAGCGCTCGGGGGTGAGCGTGGCGAACGCGTTCAGCGCCGGGTCGAGGCGCTCGATGCGCTCGAGCGTGGCCCGGACCACCTCCACCGGCGACACCGCCTTCGTGCGGATCAGGCGGGCGAGTTCGGTGGCGGGGGTCCAGGCCAGGTCTTCGGTCACTCCGGCCGGACCTCCCGCAGGACGTCCACCACCTCGTGGGTGAGCCGACCGTCCTTCTTCACCACCCGGACGACGTAGTAGTCGATGATCGGGAACCGCTTCTCGGGGTCGAAGCGGAAGCGGCCCTGCGGGGTCTGGATGTCGACGCGCTTGAGCGCCTCCACCAGCTCGGCCGGCGTCGAGCGCCCCCGCGTGCGGCGGAGCGCGTCCTCCAGGATCTGGACCAGCGTGTAGCCGAGCGCCGGGTAGTACCCCAGCGGGGGCTTGCCGTACTCGCGGGTGTAGGCCTCGACGAACTCCCGGTTGGCGGGGATGGTGAAGTCTTCCAGGTAGTGGGTGATCGCGGTCGCCCCCAGCGCGGCGTCGCCCATGGCCGGCAGGAGCATGCCCTCCACGGTGCTCACGATGGCCAGCAGCGGCGTCCGGTCCAGCCCGAACTCCTGCCGCGCCTTCACGTAGCGTACGGCGTCGGCGCCCGGAAAGAAGGAGAAGACGGCGTCGGCCGGCGGCAGGCCGCCCAGGAACGGGGCGAAGTCGGCGGTGCCCAGCGGCGGGTAGACCTCGCGGACGATCGTGCCTCCGGCGGCGGTGAAGCCCTCGCGGAAGCCGTCCGAGACGCGGGTGCCGAAGACGTACTTGGAGGAGACGATCAGCGCCCGCCGGTAGCCGAGCTTCTTGACGGCGTAGTCGCCGAAGATGCGCCCGACCTGCACCGCGTTCCACGAGGGCACGAACGTGGTGGGAAACTTCGCGGCCTCGGGCGGCTGGGCCACGAACGGCATCTGCACCACGCCCTTGGAGCCGACGTAGTCGCGGACGGCCAGGACGACGTGGCTCAGCAGCGGCCCCAGCAGGACGTCCACCTGGTCGCGCTCGATCAGCTTCTGGGCCTTGGTCAGGCCGGTGGCCGGGTCGCCGGCGTCGTCCTCGACGATGAGCTCCACCCGACGCCCGGCGATCTCGTGGTTGATCTGCTTGAGGCGGAGCCGGATGCCGTTCACCTCGCCGGTGCCGATGACGGCGGCCCCGCCCGTCAGGGGTCCGAGGGCGCCGATCTTGAGGGGACCCGTCTGGGCGGCGGCGGGCGGGGGCCCGGCGGCCAGGAGCGCGGCGAACAGTCCCAGGAGCAGCGGCAGGGCGGCGGGCATCGCGGGTCTCCTCCTCGTCATCCCTCGGCCGGCCGGGCGCCGACGAGCGCTGCCGCGCCGGCGGCCGCCTCCAGCGCGGCGCTGGTGGTGACCCAGCCGAAGAAGTGCTCGACGTTGAACACCGTGGCCTGCTGGCAGAACGCCGGCCCGGCCGGCATCGTGGCGTCCTCGATCAGCACCGGCCAGTACTCGTGGAAATAGGCATCCCGGATCGTGGACTCCACGCAGACGTTGGTGGCCACCCCGAGGACCAGCAGGTGGCGGATGTCGCGCGAGCGCAGCACCTGGTCGAGCGGCGTGCCGGCGAAGCCGCTGTAGCGCGGCTTGCCGACGACGATCTCGCCCGGCTCGGGGCGGAGCGC
>DATLZL010000071.1:0-3429 GCA_035574035.1 Binatia bacterium
CTCAAGGAGATCAACGGCTACTACACCGACGACCCGGCCCGCCACGTGGCCGGCTTCGGCGACCTCCGGGACGACGGGTCGACCACGTGCGCGTCCTGGATCTACTGCGGGGTGTTCCCGGCCCCCGACCAGAACCGGGCCAAGAACCGCAAGCCGGACCCGCCGGGCGCGCCCGGTCAGGCCAACCTGGGGTGGGGGTATTCGTGGCCGGCCAACCGGCGGATCATGTACAACCGCGCCTCGGCCGACCCGCAGGGCCGGCCGTGGAGCGAGCGCAAGCGCTACGTCTGGTGGGACGCCGGGCAGAAGAAGTGGGTCGGCTACGACGTGCCCGACTTCCCGCCGAACAAGCCGCCGACGGCCAAGGCCGACCCCCGGGGCATCGGGCTCGACGCCCACAGCGGGTCGGAGCCCTTCATCATGCTCCAGGACGGCCGCGGCTGGCTCTACGTGCCCAGCGGGCTGGTGGACGGGCCGCTGCCCACCCACTACGAGCCGGCCGAGTCGCCGGTCCGCAACCCGCTCTACAAGCAGCAGACCAGCCCCGTCCTCAAGTACTGGAAGCGCGACGGCAACGAGCTGGCCGAGGTCGGGGACGAGCGCTTCCCGTACGCGATCACCACCTACCGGCTCACCGAGCACTACCTGGCCGGCGCGATGAGCCGCTGGAACCCCTGGCTCACCGAGCTGCAGCCGGAGCTGTTCATCGAGCTGTCCCCGGAGCTGGCCGCGGAGAAGGGCATCGGCAACCTCGACTGGGTGAAGGTCTCCACCCCGCGGGGCAGCATCCGGGCCAAGGCGCTGGTGACGCGCCGCCTGCGGCCGCTGCGGGTCGACGGGCGGATCCTCCACCAGGTCGGCATGCCCTGGCACTGGGGGTACGAGGGCATCTCCACCGGCGATGTCGTCAACGAGCTGACCTCGCTGGTCGGTGACCCGAACGTGACCATCCACGAGGGCAAGGCCTTCGTGTGCAACGTGGAGAAGGCGTGATGGCCGAGCCGATGGGGTTCTTCACCGACACCACCGTCTGCATCGGGTGCAAGGCCTGCGAGGTGGCCTGCAAGGAGTGGAACCAGCTCCCGGCCGCCGAGGGCGGAGCCAACACGCTCTCCGGCGACTCCTACGACAACACCCGCCGCCTGGACGGCATCCACTGGCGGCACGTCCAGTTCATCGAGCAGTTCAGCCCCGACCGGAGCGAGGGCCGGTGGCTCCTGATGAGCGACGTGTGCAAGCACTGCGTGCAGGCCGGGTGCCTCGAGGTGTGTCCGACCGGCGCCATCATCCGCACCGAGTTCGACACCGTGGTGATCCAGTCCGACGTCTGCAACGGCTGCCGGGACTGCATCGCCGCCTGCCCGTTCGGGGTCATCGACATCAACCCCGCTTCCGGCACCGCCCAGAAGTGCACGCTCTGCTACGATCGGCTGCGGGCCGGGCTGGAGCCGGCCTGCTCCAAGGCCTGCCCGACCGACTCGATCCAGTTCGGGACGGTCCGGGAGCTGCGCGAGCGCGCCCGGGCCCGCGTCCAGCAGCTGCACGCCCAGGGCGAGAAGCGCGCCTACCTCTACGGCGCCGACGAGCAGGGGCCACTGGGCGGGCTCAACGCCTTCTTCCTGCTGGTCGACCGACCCGAGGTCTACCACCTGCCGCCGAGCCCGACGCTGCCCAGCCGCCGCCTGGTGCCCAGCTCCCTCTGGACCGCCGTCGGGGCGGCGCTGGTCGGGCTCGCGGGGGTCTTCAGCTTCCGGAACCGCGGGGCGCGGCAGGCGGCCGTCGAGGCCGAGATCGAGGAGGAGCGCCATGAGCGCCGTCGGGCTGCCTGACAGCTTCTTCACCGCCGACCCTCACTGGCGGTGGCTGATCGTCCTCTACTTCTTCGTCGGCGGCCTGGCCGGCGGCTCCTACTTCCTGGCCGCGCTGATCGACCTGTTCGGCCGGCCGTGGGAGCGACCGCTGGCCCGGCTCGGCTACTACGTGGCGCTGCCGGGGGTGATCCTGAGCGCCGTCCTGCTCATCGTCGACCTGCGCCGGCCCGAGCGCTTCTGGCACATGCTCATCGAGTCCGAGACCTTCCAGCCGATGTTCAAGGCCTGGTCCCCGATGTCGATCGGCTCCTGGGCGCTGCTGGTCTTCGGCGCCTTCGCCCTGGGCTCGTTCCTGGCCGCGCTGGCCGAGCCCCGGCCATGGGGCTGGAGGTGGCTCTCGCTCTTCCGGCCGCCCGGAATCACCGGCACGCTGTTCGTGATCGTCGGCGCCCTGCTCGGCCTCTACGTGGCGGGCTACACCGGCGTGCTGCTGGCCGTGACCAGCCGTCCGCTCTGGGCGGACACGACCCTGCTGGGGCTCGCCTTCATCGTGTCGGCGGCCTCCACCTCGGCGGCGCTGCTGATCCTGCTCGGCGAGCCGCGGCGCTTGGCGCTGAGCGGGATCGCGGCGCTCAAGCGACTTGACGCCTGGGTGCTGGTTCTCGAGCTCCTGGTGCTGGTCGGTCTGGTCGTCTCTCTCGGCGCCGTGGCGCGGGCCTGGCTCGACGCCTGGGGTCTGCTGTTCATCCTCGGCGTCGTCGTGCTGGGCATCCTGGTCCCGCTGGCCCTGCACTGGCGACCGCGGGTGATCGGCGGCATCGCCACGCTGGCCTCGGCCGCGCTCGTCCTGATCGGGGGCTTCATCCTGCGGGTCGTCGTGGTGCTGTCCAACCAGAACCTGGGAGTGCACTGAGGTGCGCCGCCCGGTCCTGGCGCTGGCCCTCGCCGCGGGGCTGGCGGCGACGGCCTGCACGAGCCCCGAGGCCACGCGGCAGCGCGGCGGGGGCCCCGGGGCCGATCCCGGCAACCGCGGCCAGGTCGTCCTGATGCACGAGGGGTCGCGCCCCTACCACGACACGCCGCGCCTGATCGAGCCGTATGGCTACACGGACATCGAGGCGGGCCGCCAGGCGCACCGGCTGAGCCTCCAGGAGCCGGGCGCGCGCCGATGACGGCCGAAGTCCAGTCCGGCGAGGCGCTCTGGCGGGCCCTGCTCGAGCGCGCCCGCCGGGAAGCGCAGGTGCGGGCCTGGACCCAGGTCGTGCCGGAGGCGTTCGAAGCCGGTGGGCCCGACGACCGGCCGTTGCTGGCCGGAGTCCGGCTCGTGGTCGACGCCCGGGCGCTGGAGCGCTGGGCCATGCACCTCCTGCGCGCCGCCGGGGTGACGCCCGCCGACGGGCTGGACCACGTCCGCTGGCTCGCCGCCGCGGTCAACGAGGACGCGCTCGAGCTTGGCGCCGTGGCCGAGAGCGCCGGTCTGGACCGGGCGCTCGTCCGGGGCCTGGCGCCGATCCTCGCCCTGCCCCTGCTGCAGGCCTGCGGGCGCGCGTGGGCGCCGCGCGCGCCGGCCGGCTGGGACCGCGGCTGGTGTCCCGTCTGCGGGGCGTGGCCGGCCCTG
>DATLZL010000072.1:0-5977 GCA_035574035.1 Binatia bacterium
CTGCCGGCGACGATGACCTTCGGCCTGCCGGTCCAGTGCGAGCTCACGTGGGAGCCGGGGGCGCGCGCCCGCCTCGAGGCCATCCCGTCGTTCGCGCGCGGGATGGTGGTCAAGGCGGTGGAGGCCTACGCGCGTGGTCGCGGCGTGGCCGTGATCACGCCCGAGGTCCTCAGCGAGGTACGGCAGCGCTGGGGAGCCCGCTTCCGGCCCCAGGGCTGACATGGCACCGGCGGTCGACGATCGGTTCCGCGCGGCCGCCAGCGCCTACGCAGTGTACGGGGTCGTCTACCTGGCCGGCGGTCTCTACCTGATCGCCCACGGCGTCGGCGTGGCCGGGGCCCGCACGGGCGGCGATACCACCCGGGCGATGCTCGGCTGGGGCCTGGTCGGGCTGATCCCGCTGGTGTTCATCCCGCTGGCGCTGTGGTTTCGCTGGTCGTGGCTGGGCGGGTGGGTGTCGCGCCGGACGTTCGCCTGGCTGGTGGCGGCGCTGCTCGCGCTGCGGGCCTTCAAGGTGGGCGAGGTGGCGCTGCGTGGCGGCGGCAGCGTGCCGGCGCCCTGGGGCGGGAGCCTCTCGTTCCAGGCCGGCGCGATCGTCTTCCTGGCGGTGACGTTGATGGCGCTCGCCTTCGTCCTCCGCGCCGCCGCCAGCCGTGAGCCATGAGCTCCCGGGGCGCCCCGAGCCTGCCTGGGGGTTTGGGGGCGCCCGGAGCCCCCATGACAATGCCATGAAACACTACCGCGACATCCCCGGCGACGGCGGCTCCGACGTCGCCGGTCAGGTCGCCGCCCAGCAGGCCCGGCTCCGTCGTCGCCTGGGGGAGGTTCGCCACGTCCTGGCCGTCGTGTCGGGCAAGGGTGGGGTGGGCAAGTCCACGGTCAGCGCGAGCCTGGCCTGCGCCTTCGCCATCGACGGCTGGCGCACCGGTGTGCTCGACGCCGACCTCAACGGCCCGACCATCGCCAAGATGCTCGGGGTTCGCGGTCGACGTCTCAACGTCGCCGGCGATGCCGTGGAGCCGCCGATCTCCCCGCTGGGCGTCAAGGTGATGTCCATGGACCTCCTGCTCGGCGCCGACGACGCTCCGCTGACCTGGCAGGCCCCCACGCAGGCCGAGGCCCACACCTGGCGCGGCGCCATGGAGGCGCAGGCGCTGCGGGAGTTCGTGGCCGACACCGCCTGGGGCCACCTCGACGTCCTGGTGGTCGACCTGCCGCCGGGGACGGACCGGCTGGCCACCGTGGCCTCGCTCCTGCCCGGCATCGCCGGCGCGGTGATCCTCACCATCCCGGCCGACGTCTCCCACCTGGTCGTGCGCAAGTCCATCACCGTCGCCCGTCAAGCCGGCGTCCCGGTCCTGGGGCTCGTGGAGAACATGGCCGGTCTCTTCCCGGGTCCCGACGCGGCGGCGGTGGCGGCCGAGGCGGGCATCCCGTTTCTCGGCCGGGTGCCCTTCGACCGCGGGCTGGCGCTGGCCGCCGACCGCGGCGACCCCTACGTCGCCACGGAGCCGGCGAGCCCGGCCTCGCGGGCCCTCCGGGAGATCGCCGCCGGCCTGCGGGCCGTGCTCGAGCGGCGCGCCGCCTGTTGACGGCCCGCTACTGCGTGGCCTGCGGCACCCGACTGGCCCGGGTGCGGGTGGACGGCCGCCTCCGACCCCGTTGCCCGGCCTGCGGCTGGACGTTCTACAACAACCCGGTGCCGGCCGCCGTCGCGGTGATCGTGCGGCGCGGCCGCGTCCTGCTGGCCCGTCGGGCGCGACCCCCGTTCGCGGGGACATGGGACCTGCCGGGGGGCTTCCTGGAGGCGCTGGAGGACCCCGAGCGGGCCCTGGTGCGCGAGCTGCGGGAGGAGCTGGGGGTGCGGCTGAGGCGGGCCCGGCTGGTGGCCTTCGCCACCGACCGCTACGGACCCCGCGGCTTTCCGATCTTGACGCTGCTCTACCGGGCCCGCGTGGAGCCCGGACCGATCCGCGTCAGCGATGATGTGAGCGAGGCGCGGTGGTTCCCGCTCCGCGCGGTCCCCTACCGCGCCATCGCCTTTCCCGGTCTACGCCGGCTGCTGCGCCGCTACCTGGGGCAGCTGACGCCCGGCGCCAGCTGATAGTTGGCCACCTTGTAGGTCGCCACGAAATCGTCGTCCCAGGCGGTGAGCCGCACCGGGCCGACGGCCTGCTCCCCGTCCCAGGCCAGCACGCGCGCCCACTCGGCCAGCTGGCCCACCGGGACGCGCCCGTTCAGGTACTCGAGGGCCGCCGACCGGGTGATGAAGATGGCGATCGTTTCGTGTACCGGCCGCTCGCCCGCCGCCCGCGGCGTCTGCTTGAGCCACTCCAGGATGATCGTGAAGCCGTCCAGAGCACCGTCGGCGCGGAGGGCCGGATCGGCCGCCATCCGACGCAGCAGCGGCCCCGTGTAGCGGGAGAACATCGCCGAGGCTCGCTCGGCCAGCGTGAGCCGGGCGAACTCCGGCGACGGATCCTGCTCCACGTAGACCCGCATGGACAGGTAGCGGTCGTCCTGCGCCGCGCCCTTGGGCTTGAAGAACCCGATGCTGTGCCGCTGCACCTCCAGCCAGGGCAGGCAGTGGTACACGCCGGCGTTGAGGTCGCGCAGCGCTCGCCGGTGCCGCTCGGCCAGCTGCCGGGCCTTCTCGGACGTGTACTGGTCGACCGGCAGGATCCGGTCTTCCGACGGATCGGCGGCGGCGCCGGGCGCCAGCAGCGCCAGCACGGCCGCCACCACGACCAGGAAACCGACGATCTGAGTAGTACGGTTCAGTGTGCGCATGCCGGCCGACCGCTGCAGGCCGGGTGCCATGCGCCGGGGAATCGGGATGACGCCCGCTTACGCGGAGGCCGTCCGCCCTCGGGCCGGCAGACCGGTGCCAGCCCGGCAAGGCCCTGACCAGTCCGGTCGTGACGACTACCGCTCAAGGATCTGTTCCTGGCTCACCGTCACCGGCTTGCCCCACCAGCCCTCGTCCCGGGCCGCCGCGATGTCCTGACGCGTCACCCGGGGCGGCGCGCCCTCGCGGTTGCGCAGCGAGAAACCCATGTGGGAGCCCGAGGCGAAGTGCGTCGGGTGGGACTTCCAGGTGGCCCACTCCTCGTTCGTCGCGCAGGCGCCGAGACCCAAGAGGGCGAGGGCCGCCAGGAACAGCCGAAAACGGACCAGTCGCATGCTCATCCTCCGTGCAGCCAATGGTGAAGCGGCCACACTCTACCGGGGGGCGGCCCGCACCGTCAACGCCGCTCGGAGGCGCCGTGAGGCCGGTGCGCGCCCGGCGTGATAGACTCGCGCTGGGACGTGCGAGGCCGGAGCGGACCATGAATCCCCTGATTATCCACACCAGGCCCGAGCGCTTCCGGCGCCCCGTGCTGATCATGGCCTTCACCGGCTGGAACGACGCCGCCGAAGCGGCGACGACGGCGGCCCGGTACCTGGCCAGCGCGCTCCGCGGCGAGAAGTTCGCCGAGATCGATCCCGAGGAGTTCTACCACTTCGGTCTCACCCGTCCTTACGTCCGGTTCAAAGCCGGCTCCGACACGGAGCGGGAGATCGTGTGGCCGTCCACCGAGTTCTCGCTGGCCCAGCGGGCCGAGCTGTCCCGGGACGTGATCGTCGGCGTGGCGCCCGAGCCGCACCTCCGGTGGCGGGCGTACTGCGAGGCCGTCCTCGCCCTGGTCCGGGCGACCGGCAGCACGCTGGTCCTCACGCTGGGCGCCTTGCTGGCCGAGGTGGCGCACACGCGGCCGGTCCGCATCGTGGGGACCGCCTCCGACCCCGAGCTGGCCGCGATGCTGGGGATCCGTCCGACCCGTTACGAGGGCCCGACCGGCATCGTCGGGGTGCTCAACACCGCCTGCCGGGACCGCGGCGTGCCGACCGCCAGCCTGTGGGCCAACGTCCCGCACTACATCTCCGGCATCGAGAACCCCAAGGCGTCCCTGGCGCTGCTCGGGCGCGTGCTGGCGCTGCTCGGCGCCGATCTCGACCTCGGCGATCTCGAGGAGGCCACCCGTCAGTTCGAGCAGAACCTGGGCCAGGTGATCGCTCAGAACGCGAAGATCGCGGCCTACGTGCGGCGGCTGGAGGCCCGGGACGTCGAGAGCGAGGACGCGCCGGCGGCGGAGACCGGGAGCGACCTGCCGCCCGCCTCGGAGCTGGTGGCCGAGATCGAGCAGTTCCTGCGGCAGCAGCGCCTGGAGTGAGGGCTCCCGCGCTCACCCTGGTGCTGGGAAGCCTCCTGACCCTGGCCGTCGGGACGGCGGGCGAGGGGGCGGGCCGGAAGCCGCCGGCCGACCCGGCCGCCGGCCCGCCGCTCACCGTGCGGTGGGCGCCCGCCCGCGTCAGGATCGGGGACGTCGCCTGGATTCACGTCCGACGGGTCCCGCCTCACGCCCGGGTGGAGGGCTCCGTCGGCGACCGGCCGCTGGCCTTCTTCCCTCACGCCGACGGCCAGGCGGCGCTGGTCGGCTTCGACGTCGAGGGCCGGCCGGGCGTGCAGCCCTGGCGGGTGGCCGTGCTCCATGGCCCGGCGCCGCCGCGCGTTGCCGAAGGCCGGATCACCGTACTGGAGCGGCGCTTCACGGTGCAGCGGCTGACGCTGCCGCCGCGCCTGGTGGACCTCGATGCCGAGACCGAGGCCCGGGTGGTCGCCGAGGCCGAGGTGCTGCGGACCCTGTACCGGATGGTCACGCCCGAGCGCCTCTGGCGGGGCCGGTTCGTGCGGCCGGTGGCCGGGACGGAGCCGGGCACGGGGTTCGGGGCCCGGCGGATCATCAACGGCAAGCCGCGGGCGCCCCACACGGGCGTGGACTACGAGGCCCCGGCCGGGACGCCGGTGGTCGCCGCCAACGACGGCCAGGTGGCGCTGGTGGCGGATTACTTCTTCCCCGGGCGGCTCGTGGTCCTGGACCACGGGCTGGGGCTCTACACTCTCTACTTCCACCTCCAGGACGTCAGTGTCGAGACCGGCGACCGGGTGACGCGGGGCCAGATCATCGGCTCCGTCGGCGCCACCGGTCGCGCCACGGGGCCCCACCTGCACTTCGGGGCCCACGTGGGCGCGGCCCGTATCGACCCGGCGACCCTGCTCGACCTGGACGTCGCCGACTAGCGGCGCCCCGTCCGCCGCTTCCCGCCCGTCTTGCGCGCCCGGGCCTTGCCCTTGGCCTTGCCGCTGGTCTTCCGGGCAGTCTTGGCGCGCCCGCCGGTCTTGGCCTTCGCCCGAGCCTTGGCCTTCGGCTTGGCCTTCGCGCGCGACCGGGCCGGCGGCCGGGATGGCGCGGGCGGGGGCGCCGCGGGCTCGGACGGCATGCTGGGCGTGCTGGGCTGCCAGGGCTGCGTCTCGCCGTAGGATCGCTCCATCGTGTCCTCCCTGCGGACGTGGTCTCGCCATACCCTGCACATCGGCTCGTGCGCACGCAACAAAGAAATTCGCGACAGGCGTCGGCGGAGGCCGGGGCCGGTGCGCACGGACGCCGGGCGGCCGGCGCCGGCTCAGAGCGCGACCTGGCGCCGGAGCGCGGCGGCGGTGGCGCCGACCGCGGCGTTCGACCAGGTGATGACGAGTGAGCGCGCCACCAGCCGCCGCACCGCGGCGCGCGGGATGCGGATGGGCGGACCGGGCGCCAGCGGGTCGGGGTGCCGGGCGAGCAGCCGCAGCGTGGCGGCCCCGATCATGAGCGGCCAGAGGCAGGCCAGGCGCATGCGCCACTCGGCGACGGGGATGGCCAGCGTGTAGCGCCAGGCGACGTCGTAGTGCTCCAGCGTGCGCGCGAGCAGGCGCCGGTACAGCGGCCGGGCGCGGGCGGCCCCGGCGGGGTCCAGCAGGTCGCCCGGCTCGAGGCCCAGCACGGCCAGCTCGGCCCGCGGCAGGTAGCACCGGCCCAGCCGCAGGTCGGCCGGCGCGTCGCGGAGCACGTTCGTCATCTGCAGCCCCTGGCCGAAGCGGACCGCCTCGGCGCTGCGC
>DATLZL010000073.1:0-2795 GCA_035574035.1 Binatia bacterium
AGGTCGTCGGGCCCGGCCGGCCGCGCCTCGGGACCCATCGCCGCCAGCCGCAGCGCCCCGTGGCCGACGAAGTGCACCACGTTGATGGACGGCCGGGCCGCGGCGAGCACGTCCAGATACTGGGCGAAGGTCTCCCAGCGCACGTCCACCCGCGCCCCGATGCCGCCGGCCCACGCCCGGACGGCCTCCCGGCGCGCGGGGTGGACCGGCGCCGGCGAGAACGAGCACATGCCGACGACCTCGGTGGTGCAGCCCTGGCGGATCTTGGACTCCGCCGCCGGGCAGTCCAGGTAGAAGAGGTCGGAGTGGGAGTGGGCGTCGATGAAGCCGGGGGCGACCACCAGTCCCGTGGCGTCGATCACCCGCGCCGCCTCGCCCCGCAGCCCGGGCTCGACGGCGGCGATCCGGTCGCCGTCGACGGCCACGTCGGCCGCCCGGCGCGGCGCGCCGGTGCCGTCCACCACGGTGCCGCCACGGATCAGCAGCGACCAGCTCATGGCTCGACCACCCGCACCCGGGTGATCCGGTCGCCGACCCTGATCCGGTCCACCACGTCCATGCCGCTCGTCACCCGGCCGAAGGCGGTGTACTTGCCGTTCAGGTGCGGGGCCGACCCCAGCATGATGTAGACCTGACTGCCGGCCGAGTCGGGATCCTGCGCGCGGGCCATGCCCAGCACGCCGCGCTCGAAGGGCCGCCGGTTGAACTCGGCCTTGATGGTGTAGCCGGGGCCGCCGGTGCCGATCCGCGGGTCGCCGAGCGGCAAGGTTTTCGTCTGCGGGTCGCCGAACTGGACGACGAACCCCGGCTCGACCCGGTGCACGCGCTGGCCGTCGTAGAACCCTTTCCGGACGAGGTCCAGGAAGTTCTTCACGTGGTTGGGCGCGTCCCGGGGCCAGAGCTCGAGCGTGAACTGGCCGCGGTCCTCGACCGTCACCGCGACGGCGGGCGCCGGCGGCTGGGCCGAGGCCTCGGCGGCGACGAAGGCGAGCACGGCGGCGGCGGCCAGCGTCTCGAGCATCGGGTCTCCCTCCCGGCTGGAATGGGCCGGATTATAGCGTGTTACGATGACGCGGATGGCGACCCGCGACGACCTCCGCAACGTGGCGATCATCGCCCACGTCGACCACGGCAAGACCACGCTGGTCGACGCCATGCTCTGGCAGTCGGGGCTCTTCCGCGAGAACCAGGACGTTCCCGAGCGGATCCTGGACTCGATCGACCTCGAGCGCGAGAAGGGCATCACCATCATGGCCAAGAACACGGCCGTCACCTACCAGGGCGTGCGGATCAACATCGTGGACACGCCGGGGCACGCCGACTTCGGCTCCGAGGTGGAGCGCACGCTGACCCTGGTGGACGGCGTGCTCCTGCTGGTGGACGCCGCCGAGGGGCCGTTGCCCCAGACGCGCTTCGTCCTCCGCAAGGCGCTGGAGGCCGGGCTGCCGCCCATCGTCGTCATCAACAAGATCGACCGCGCCGACGCCAGGGCGGGGGAGGTCCTGGACGAGGTCTACGACCTCTTCATCGACCTGGACGCCACCGAGGACCAGCTGGAGTTCCCCGTCCTGTACACCAACGCCCGGGCCGGGACGGCCACCCGGCGGCTGGACGAGCCGGGCCGCACGCTGGGCCCGCTGTTCGAGACCATCCTGACCACGGTGCCGCCGCCGCGCTTCGACCCGGACCGGGGCCTGCAGTTCCGAGTGGCCATGCTGGACTGGGACGACTACGTGGGCCGCCTGGTCATCGGCCGGATCGTCAACGGTCGCGTCCGGGCCGGCGAGCGGGTGGCGGTCGTCCACCGCGACGGCGCGGTGGAGCCGGCCAAGGTCACCGTCCTCTACGGCTACGAGGGGCTGCGGCGGGTGGAGGTCGCCGAGGCCGGGCCCGGGGACGTGGTGGCGATGGCCGGGATCGACGCGGTCGAGATCGGCGAGACGGTGGCCGACGCCGAGAACCCGGTGGCCCTGCCGCTGATCCGGATCGACGAGCCCACGGTGGCGATGCTCTTCTCGGCCAACTCCTCGCCCTTCGCCGGCCGGGAGGGCCGGTTCGTCACCTCCACCCAGCTGCGCGAGCGACTCCTGCGGGAGCGGCGGGTCAACGTCGGCATCCGGGTCGAGGAGACTGACTCCCCGGACACTTTCCGCGTCTCGGGACGGGGCGAGCTCCAGCTCGCCGTCCTCATCGAGATGATGCGGCGCGAGGGCTACGAACTCGAGGTCGGCAAGCCGACGATCATCACCCGCCAGGAGGGGGGCCGGACCCTCGAGCCGATGGAGCACCTGGTCATCGACATCCCCGAGGAGTACATCGGGGCCGTGACCCAGAAGATCGGCCCCCGCCGGGGCACCATGGTCAAGATGGTGAACCACGGCACCGGCCGCGTGCGCCTGGAGTACCGGATCCCGGCCCGCGGGCTCATCGGCTACCGCTCGGAGTTCCTGACCGACACCCGCGGCACCGGCCTGCTCAACCACCTCTTCGATGGCTGGGACGTCTGGCAGGGCGACATCGCCCACCGCCAGACCGGGGCCCTGGTCGCCGACCGGCCGGGCCGGGCCACCGCCTACGCTATCGACCACCTCCAGGCGCGGGGCGTGATGTTCGTGACGCCCGGCGTCGAGGTCTACGAAGGCATGATCGTGGGGGAGGCGAACCGCGACGGCGACCTGGACGTCAACATCACCAAGGAGAAGCGGCTCACCAACATGCGCTCGTCCACGGCCGAGGAGGGGGTGCGGATCACCCCGTCGCGGGTAATGAATCTCGAGCGGTGCCTGGAGTGGATC
>DATLZL010000074.1:0-11057 GCA_035574035.1 Binatia bacterium
GGCCTCGAGCCCGAGCCGCTCGCGCCGGCGTTCGGCGCCCGGGCCCGGCCGCTCGTCCTCGGGGTCCCCGGCGCCGGCCACCGGCTCCGCCGGCTCCCCGTCCGCCGCGGCGCGCCAGAAGACGTCGAAGCACCGGTCGAACACGGCCAGCTCCTCGGGACGGCTCACGAACAGCGCACGGAAGGCCAGGCGGACCTCGTCGCGGTCGGCCAGGTCCACCCAGTCCAGCGCGCGGACGGCCTCGGTGGTCTGGGCCAGCGTGACGGGCAGCCCTTCGCGGCGCAGTCGGGCGGCGAACCGCAGGACCGCGCCGGGCAGCGTCCGGACCACTACGTCGGGGCGGGCAGGAACGCCGCCAGCCCGGTCCGGCTCACCTCGGTCCGGAAGCGGCGCATGTCCTCGCTGTCCTTGAGCACGCAGCCGAGGGTCTCGTTGACCAGCGTCTCATCGAGGTGGTCGGCGTGCAGGGCCGTCAGCGCCTGGGCCCAGTCGAGCGTCTCGGCGACCCCGGGGACCTTGGACAGCCGCACCTCGCGCAGCGCGCCCATGAACCGGGCGATCTCGCGGGCCAGGCGGGCGTTGATGCCGGGGACCTTGCGCTCCACGATCCGCACTTCCTTCTCGAACGACGGGTAGTCGATCCACAGGTAGAGGCAGCGCCGCCGCAGGGCGTCGCTCAGCTCGCGCGTCCGGTTCGAGGTGAGGACGACGTGCGGGGGATGGACGGCCTTGATCGTCCCGATCTCGGGAATGGTGACCTGCCAGTCCGAGAACACCTCCAGCATGAAGGCCTCCAGCTCCTCGTCGGCACGGTCGATCTCGTCGACGAGGAGCACGGGCGGCCGGTCGGTCTGGGAGATGGCCAGCAGCAGCGGCCGCCGCAGCAGGAAGGGCTCCGAGAAGATCTCCTGCTCCTTCTCGGCCGGCGGCCGGTTGTTCGAGGCCTCGGCCAGGCGGATGTGCAGCAGCTGCTTCTGGTAGTTCCACTCGTAGAGCGCGGTGCTGGCGTCGAGGCCTTCGTAGCACTGCAGCCGGATCAGGTTGGTCCCGAGCATGCGGGCCATGACCTTGGCCACCTCGGTCTTGCCGACGCCGGCGTGCCCCTCGATCAGCAGCGGACGCTGCAGCGCCAGGGCCAGGTGAACCGAGGTGGCCACGGGCGCGTCGGTGACGTACTCCGCCGCCTCCATCGCCTCCTGGATGCGCTGAATCTCGGGACGCACGAACGTTTATTCTACATGAAGGCGCGCGTAGTCCTCAGGCGTGTCCACGTCGGCGGGCACCGGCGCGTCGACGGCCACGCGCTCCACACGCTCGGGACGGGACTCGACCACCGGGCGGGCGCCGGCGTCTCCCGCCAGCGCCCGCAGCTCGTCGAACACCGCGGCCGTGAAGAGCACCGGCGGGCCCGACACGCCGCGGTAGACCGGCGTCACGATCGGCCGGCCCGTGCGCCGCCAGGCGGCGATCACCGCCGGCACGACATCGGACGGAACGTGAGGCTGGTCCCCGAGCACGATCAGCGTCGCCTGCGTCCGCGGCGCGAGCGCCGACACACCGGCGGCGATCGAGGAGCCCTGACCCTCCTCGGGGCGGGGATTGGCGACGAAGCGGACATCGAGATCCGCGAGCGCCGCGCGGACGCCCGCGTCATCCGGGCCGGTGACGACGATCACCTCGTCCACGTGCGGGCGGACTCGCTCGACCGCGTGGCGGACGAGCGGCCGACCGGCCAGCGGCAGCAGCAGCTTGGGCCGGCCCATGCGCCGGGCCAGGCCGGCCGCCAGCACCACGGCGGCGATCATTCACCGCCAGGGACCTCGACGGCCCCCCTCGAGACTCTCCCCGGGCCCGGCGGCGCCGGAGGAGACGGCGCTCCGGGCGCCACCCCCGCCGCCGTCGCGCACCTCAGCCGCGAGCCCGCCGGACCGCCTCGGTGATCGCCCTCCGGGCGAAGACCCGGCAGAGGTGGGACTTGTACTCCACCGAGCCCTGCAGGTCCGCCTGGACGTCCACGCCGTCGGCGGCCTTCTGGGCGGCCGCCTCGATCGCCGCGGCATCCAGCACCTTGCCGGCGAGCCCGGCCTCGACCCCCTTGGCCCGGACGGCATGGGTGCCGGCACCGGTGACGCCCACGCCCGCCCGCGTGCACCGGCCGTCCCGGTCGAGCGTCACCATCGCCGCCACGCCGACCACGGCGAAGCGCGAGGCCGGGTGCGGGAACTTCATGTAGCAGCCGCCGCTGCCGGCCGGCCAGACAGGGACGCGGAGCTCGACCAGAATTTCGTCCTCGCCGAGCGCGGTGGCCATCAGGCCCCGGAACCAGTCGTCCACCTTCACCGTGCGCCGGCCCTTGGGCCCCTGGCACACGAGCTCGGCGCCCACGGCGATCATGGTGGCCGGCTGGTCGGCGGCCGGGTCGGCGTGGGCCAGCGAGCCCCCGATCGTGCCCAGGTTGCGGACCTGCGGGTCGCCGATGACCGCCGCCGTCTCGGCCAGGATCGGCATCCTCTGCTTGAGCAGCGCCGAGGACTCCATCTGCCAGTGCGTGGTCATGGCGCCGATGACCAGCTGGCCGCCCTCCTCCCGGATGCCGGCGAGCCCCGGCACCTTGCGGAGGTCGATCAGGTGCTTGGGCTGGGCCAGGCGCAGCTTCATCATCGGGATCAGGCTGTGGCCGCCGGCCAGGATCTTGGCGTCGTCGCCCAGGCGCCCCAGCAGCCCCAGCGCGTCCTGCACGCTGGTGGGCGCGTGATATTCGAACGCGGCGGGATACATGCACGGCCTCCTTAGCGCTTGGCGCGAGCGGCCTGGATGGCGGTCCAGACCCGCTCGGCGGTCAGCGGCATCTGCTCGATGTGGTCCACTCCCAGCGGGGCCAGGGCGTCCACCACGGCGTTCACGACCGCCGGGGTGGCGGCGATGGTGCCGGTCTCGCCGGCGCCCTTGACCCCCATCGGGTTCACCGGGGTCGGCGTCACCGTCCGGTCGGTCTCGTAGCCGGGGAGCATGTCGGCCCGGGGCAGCGCATAGTCCATCATGGTCGCGCTCAGCAGCTGCCCGGTCTGCTCGTCGTAGACGGCCCCCTCCCACAGCGCCTGCCCGACCCCCTGGGCGATGCCGCCGTGGACCATGCCGTCGACGATCATGGGGTTGATGACGTTGCCGACGTCGTCCACCGCGATGTAGCGCAGGATCTTGACCTGCCCGGTCTCCGGGTCCACCTCGACCACGCAGGCGTGGGCCCCGAACGGGAAGCAGAAGTTCGAGGGGTCGTAGAACGAGGTCTCCTCGAGGCCCGGCTCGAGCCCCTCGGGGTAGTTGTGGGGCACGTAGGCCGTCAGCGCCACCGTCCCGAACGGGACGGCCTTGCCCGGCACGCCTTTGACCTGGAACTGGCCGTTCACGTAATCGATGTCCTTCGGCGAGGCCTCCAGCAGGTGGGCGGCGATCCGCTTGCCCTTCTCCTTGATCTTGCGCAGGGACATGAGCAGGGCGGTGCCGCCCACCGAGCCGGAGCGGCTGCCGTAGGTCCCCATCCCGAACGGAATGGCCCCGGTGTCGCCGTGGACGATCTCGACCTGGTCGATCGGGATCCCCAGCTCGTCGGCGACGATCTGGGCGAACGTCGTCTCGTGGCCCTGGCCGTGGGAGTGCGAGCCCGTGTACACCGTGACCATGCCGGTCGGGTGGACGCGGACCTTGGCCGATTCGTAGAGCCCGGCCCCCGCCCCCAGCGCACCCACGACCTTGGACGGCGCGATGGAGCAGGCCTCGATGTAGGTGGAGAAGCCGACGCCCAGGTACCGGCCCTGCCGGCGCGCCGCCTCCTGCTCGGCCCGGAACTTCCGGTAGTCGAAGATCCGGAGCAGCCGGTCGAACGCCGCCGCATAGTCTCCGCTGTCGTAGGTGACGGCCACGAGGGTCTGAAAGCCGTCGGCGAAGCGCGGGATGAAGTTCTTCCGCCGCACCTCCACCGGGTCCAGTCCGGCCGCCCGGGCCCCGGCCTCGACCAGGCGCTCGAGCACGTAGCAGGCCTCCGGCCGCCCGGCGCCCCGGTAGGCGTCGACCGGGGTCGTGTGGGTGAACACGCCGGTGACCTCGCAGTGGATGGCGCCGAACGTGTAGACGCCGTTGAGCAGTGTGCCGTAGAGGAAGGTCGGCACCGCCGGCGCGAACGTGGAAAGGTAGGCGCCGAGGTTGGCCGTCGTCCGCACCCGCAGGCCCAGCATCTTGCCGTCCCGGTCCAGGGCCAGCTCGGCCTCGGTCACGTGGTCCCGGCCGTGGGCGTCGGTCAGGTAGGCCTCCCGCCGGGTGGCGGTCCAGCGCACCGGGCGCCCGAGTTGCCGCGAGGCCCACGAGCAGACGACCTCCTCGTTGTAGAGGAAGATCTTCGAACCGAACCCGCCGCCCACGTCGGGGGCGATGACGCGCACCTTGTGCTCGGGGATGCCGAGCACGAAGGCGCACATGAGCAGCCGGTGGACGTGCGGGTTCTGGGAGGTCACCCACAGCGTGAGATCGCCCGTCGCCGGGTCGAAGCGGGCCAGGCAGGCCCGCGGCTCCATGGCGTTGGCGATCAGGCGCTGGTTGACGATGCGCTTCTTGACCGTCACCGCCGCCTTCCGGAACGCCTGCTCGGCGGCCGCCCGGTCACCGATCTCCCACCGGAAGGCGATGTTGCCGGGCGCGCCGGCGTGTACCTGGGGCGCGCCGGGCGCCGTGGCCCGCTCGGTGGCGGTCACCGCCGGCAGGACCTCCCAGTCCACGCGGACCTTCTCGGCGGCGTCCGCCGCCGCCTCCAGGCTGTCGGCGATCACGACCGCCACCGGGTCGCCCACGTGCCGGGCCACGTCGGAGGTCAGCGGCAGGTGCGGGACCATGGCCAGGTCCTGGATCACCCCGGGGATGTTCTTTTCCTTCCGCAGGTCCCACCCGCACGGCAGCGAGTTCACGCCGGTCATGTCCCGGCCGGTGAAGACGGCGACGACGCCCGGATGGCGCCGGGCGGCCGCGACGTCGATGGACCGGACACGGGCGTGGGCGTGCGGGCTGCGCACGAAGACCGCGTACGTCGTCCCCGGCAGCTTGACGTCGTCCACGTAGGTGCCGCGGCCGGTGACGAGCCGGGGGTCCTCCCGTCGCTTGATGGACTTGCCGAACCAGCGCTCCTGCGTTGCGGTTGCCATGGCCGGCCTCTATTTCCGGGCCGCCATGTGCTCGGCGGCCCACTGGATGGCCTTGACGATGTTGTGGTAGCCCGTGCAGCGGCAGAGGTTGCCCTCCAGCTGGTGGCGGATCTGCTCCTCGGTGGGGTTGGGATACCGCTCGAGGATCTGGTAGGCGGCCATGATCATGCCGGGCGTGCAGAAGCCGCACTGCAGGCCGTGCTTCTCCCAGAACCCCTGCTGGATGGGGTGGAGCTCGCCGTCCTTGGCCAGCCCCTCGATGGTGGTGATGCTGGCGCCGTCGGCCTGCACGGCGAAGAGCGTGCAGGACTTCACCGCCATGCCGTTCATGAGGATCGTGCAGGCCCCGCACTGGCTGGTGTCGCAGCCGACGTGGGTGCCGGTGAGCCCGACCACCTCGCGGATGTAGTGGACGAGCAGCAGCCGGGGCTCGACTTCGTGGCTGTACGTCTGGCCGTTGATGGTGATGGTGACTGGCAGTTTCACGGCTCGTCCTCCGGGATTCGGCGCTTGGACGTGGGTGGCCGTTTCGGCGCGTCAGAAGGTACGCCCGGCCCGCGGCCCCTGTCAACGGCCGCCCAGGAGGCGGCGGCCGTCGGCACGGGCCTGGTCGAGCACCTCGCGCACGGGCAGCGACTTCTCGCGGGCGATGCGGGCCACGTCGGCGAACTCCGGCGTCACCGTCACCACCCGATCGCCCAGGCGGGAAACCTTGAAGGCGATCGGCCCGTAGGCGGTCGTCAGCGTGACCACCTCGCGGGGCAGCGGCCAGCGCCGCCACTCCGCCCAGCGCACGCCGATCGTGGTGCTCTCCTCGAAAAGGGCCCGGGCCACGTCCGCCGTCCGGTCGGGGTGGCAGAGGGCCGTGAGCACGATCCCCGGCCGGCTGCGCTTCATCACCACCGGGGTGAGAAAGACGTCCAGGGCCCCGGCTTCGAGCAGCCGGTCCATCAGCGGCTCGTAGAGCTGGGGGCTCATGTCGTCGATGGTCGTCTCCACCTGCACGAGGGCCTCGCCGGCGGTGGGTCCGGCCGCCTCGCCCACGAAGCAGCGGAGCACGTTGGGGATCTCCAGGTCCCGCGTGCCGGCGCCGTAGCCGATCGCGCTCACCGTCATGGCCGGCATCCACCCCGCCCCGGCGGCCAGCGTCGTGAGGATGGCAGCCCCGGTGGGAGTCAGCAGCTCCGCCCGGACCCCGGCGTCCACCACCGGAAAGCCCCGGACGAGCTCGGCGGTGGCCGGACCCGGGACCGGGATCGGGCCGTGCGGGCCCTCCACCAGGCCGGCGCCCAGAGCCAGCGGCGAGACGTGCACGGCCTCGATGCCGAGGAGGTCGAGCGCGATCACGGCCCCGGTGACGTCCACGATGGCGTCCACGGCCCCGACGTCGTGGAACCGCACCTGCTCGGGCGTCGTGCCGTGCACGCGGGCCTCGGCCTCGGCCAGCCGCATGAAGATGCGCGCCGCCCCGGCCTTAACGCCGGCCGGCAGGGCGGCCGCCTCCAGCACGGCCAGGATCTCGGCCAGCCCGCGGTGGTGGTGCCGCTCGGCGTCGATCTCCACGTCGACCTTGGTGGCGCGGAAGCCGGCCTTGCGCACCTCGCGGACGAGCAGCCGCCAGCCCGGCAGGCCGAGCGCCTGCAGTCGCTCGCGGAGGGCGGGCAGCGGGGCCCCGGCGTCGAGCAGGGCGGCCATGATCATGTCGCCCGCCGCGCCGCTCGGGCAGTCGAAGTAGGCGACGCGCACGGCGCTAGCGGATCTTGGCGATCAGGTGATTGATCTGGCTCGCCTGGTGGGCGGCGCCGTATCCGTTGTCGATGTTCACGACCGACACGCCCGGCGCGCAGGAGTTCAGCATGGCCAGCAGCGCCGCGACACCGCCGAAGGAGGCGCCGTAGCCCACGCTGGTCGGCACGGCGATCACCGGCCGGTCCACGAGACCGGCCACGACGCTGGGCAGGGCGCCCTCCATGCCGGCCACGACCACGATCACGTTGGCCTCGGTCAGCCGGTCCCAGTGGGCCAGCAGCCGGTGAAGCCCGGCCACCCCGCAGTCGTACAGTCGCTCCACGCGGTTGCCCAGCGCCTCGGCCACCAGCGCCGCTTCCTCGGCCACCGGCAGGTCCGCGGTGCCGGCGGCCGCCACCACGATGAGGCCGACGCCTTCGCCCGGCGCCGGCCGGACGATCGCCAGACGCGCCTCGGGGTGGTAGACGTGGGGCAGCCCGGCGGCGGCCAGCGCCGCGGCGGTGGCGGTGTCGGCCCGCGTGGCCACGACGTTGGTGTGGTGCTCGGCCAGCCGGCCGGCAATGGCGACGACCTGCTCGGGCGTCTTGCCCTGGCAGAAGATCGCCTCGGCCGCGCCGGCCCTCAGCGCGCGGTGCTGGTCGACCTTGGCGAAGCCGAGGTCGTCGTACGGCAGCCGGCGCAGCCGCTCGAGCGCCTCGTCCACGCTCACCCGCCCCGCACGCAGGTCCTCGAGCAACCCGCGCAGCATCTCCCGGTTCATCCCTCGCCCTCCGAGCGCGGGCTTCCTCCGCCCAGGCCCCCGCCGAGGATCAGATTCGCGCTGCCCGACTGGAACCCGGCCAGGTCCACCGCCACGTACGTGTAGCCGAGCTCGCGCAGGCGGGCTACGACGGCCCGCCGGCACCCTTCCTCCCACAGCCGCGGCATCTCGTCCAGCGGCAGCTCGAGACGGGCCAGGCGGTCGTGGTGACGCACCCGGAACTGGCGGAAGCCGAGCGAGCGCAGGAAGGCCTCGGCCTGGTCCACCCGCCGGAGCTTGTCGGCCGTGATGGGATCGCCGTACTGGAAGCGGGAAGACAGGCAGGCGAACGACGGCTTGTCCCACGTCGGCAGGCCCAGCGCGCGAGAGAGCTCCCGGATCTCGGCCTTGCCCAGCCCGGCCTCGATCAGCGGGGCCCGGACGCCCCGCCGGCGCGCCGACTCCATACCGGGCCGATGGTCGCCCAGGTCGTCCCGGTTGGCGCCGTAGGCGAGCCAGCGGAACCCTTCCCGCTCGGCGATCGGTGCGAGGGTCGCGAACAGCTCCTCCTTGCAGAAGAAGCAGCGGTTGGCCGGATTCCGCGCGTAGTCCGGGTTGTCGAGCTCGCGGGTGCGGACCACCAGGTGCCGGAGACCGATCAGTCCGGCCAGCCGGCGGGCCTCGGCCAGCTCGCCGGCCGGATACGTCTCCGAGTCGGCGGTCACCAGCAGCGCGCGCTCGCCGAGGGCGTCGCGGGCCGCCCGGGCCAGGAAGGTCGAGTCCACCCCGCCCGAGAAGGCCACGACCACGCTCTGCATGTCGCGCAGGATGCCGAGCAGGCGCTCGTACCGGTCGTCCGCCACCGCTCAGGCCTCGAAGCGCATCAGGTCCTGGAAGGCGGTGAAGCGCTCGCCGATCTCCTCCCGGCGCAGGCCGGTGAGCCGGTTCAGCGAGAAGTCCTCCACCGTGAAGGAGGCCATGACCGAGCCGTAGACCAGCGCCCGGCGCAGCGAGCCCTGATCGACGCGGTCGTGGGAGGCCAGGTACCCCATGAAGCCGCCGGCGAAGGTGTCGCCGGCCCCGGTCGGGTCGAAGACGGTCTCCAGCGGATAGGCCGGGGCGACGAAGAAGGCGCCGTCCGAGAGCATCAGCGCCCCGTACTCGCCGCGCTTGACCACCACCGTGCGCGGCCCCAGGCTCGCGATGCGGCGGGCTGCGCGCACGAGGTTCGGCTCGCCGGCGAGCTGGCGCGCCTCGGCGTCGTTGATCGTCACCACGTCGACCTCGCCCAGAACGCGGATCAGCGCCTCGCGCTTGCCGTCGATCCAGAAGTTCATGGTATCGAGCGCCACCAGCCGCGGGCGCGGCGCCATCTGCCGCAGGACGTCGAGCTGCAGCTCGGGATCGATGTTGGCCAGGAAGAGGTAGGGCACCCGCGCCTGATCGGGACCCAGGCGCGGGCGGAACTCCGCCAGCACGTTGAGCTGGGTCTCCAGCGTGCGGGCCTCGTTGAGGTCGAAGCCGTAGCGGCCGCGCCAGCGGAAGGTCCGGCCGGGCCGGACCTCGAGCCCGGCGGTGTCGATGGCCCGGTCCTTGAGCAGCCGCAGGTGCGGCTCGGGGAAGTCCTCGCCCACGGTGGCGACCAGGTGCACGGTCGTGAAGAAGGACGCGGCGTAGGCGAAGTAGGTGGCCGAGCCGCCCAGCACCTCTTCCACCCGGCCGAACGGCGTCTCGACGCTGTCGAGGGCCATCGAGCCGACGACCAGGACGTCAGCCACGGCGCCGGCCCCGGGCCGGGCCGGCCTTGGGCGCCGGCTCCGGGAAGTACTTGTCGAGCAGCAGGGCCAGCCGCCGCCGCGTGGCCAGCGGGAAGACCTGCCGCCCGGTGATCACCGCGTCCTTGAGCAGCGCCGGGCACGGACACGTCCGCGGCGGACCGACATCGGGGATGAGGCGGCGCAGCACGGCCCGGGCGGTGGCCACGTTCGTGAGGAGGTTGCGGATGACGGCCTCGACGGTGACCGCGGCGTGGCTGTCGTGCCAGACGTCGTAGTCGGTCACCAGGGCGAGCGTGGCGTAGCAGAGCTCGGCCTCCCGGGCCAGCTTGGCCTCCGGCATGTTCGTCATGCCGATGACGTCCATCCCCCAGCTCCGGTACACGCGCGACTCGGCCCGGGTCGAGAACTGCGGGCCCTCGATGCAGAGGTAGGTGCCGCCGCGGTGGACCACTGCCCCGGCCTGCCGCGCGGCCTTGTCCAGCGCGGCGGCCAGGTCGGGGCAGACGGGCTCGGCCATGCCGACGTGGGCCACGATCCCGTCGCCGAAGAAGGACGAGACCCGCCGCCGGGTGAAGTCAAAGAACTGGTCGGGGATGACCAGGTGCAGCGGCTGGATCGCCTCCCGCAGGCTCCCCACCGCCGAGATCGACACCACCCACTCGACGCCCAGGGCCTTGAGCCCCCAGATGTTGGCGCGGAAGTTCAGCTCGCTCGGCATGAGCCGGTGGCCGCGGCCGTGGCGCGGCAGGAAGACCACCCGGCGGCCCTGGAACCGGCCCTCGCAGTACTCGTCGGAGGGGTCGCCGAACGGCGTCCGCACCCGCCGCCAGCGGACGTCGGTCAGCCCCTCGAAGTCGTAGAGGCCGCTGCCCCCGATGACCCCGACCGCCGGCTCGGGCGCCGGACGGCTCACACCAGGGCTCCGAGCGTGCGGTCGGCCTCGACCGACTCCACCCGCACCCGAGCGATCGTGCGCATCAGCGCGTCCGACCCGTCGAAGAGCACCTCCACGTACTGTCCGGTGAGTCCGACCAGTCGTCCGCCGGCGCGGTCGCGCGTGTCGAGCACGAGCACCTCCTGGACGCTGCCCGCCAGCGACTGCCGGAAGGCCAGGGTCTTGGCCTCGCCGAGCGCCCGCAGCCGGCGGCTCCGCTCGGCGATCACCCGCGGCGGCAGGCGGCCCGGAAGGCCGGCGGCCTCGGTGCCCGGGCGGTCGGAGTACCCGAAGACGTGCAGGTAGGTGAACGGCAGGGCCTGCACCAGCGCCAGCGTCGCCTCGAAGTCGGCTTCCGTCTCGCCCGGGAAGCCGGCGATCAGGTCGGTGCCGAGACCGAGCCCGGGCCGGGCGGCGGCCAGCCGCTCCACCAGGCGCCGGTACATGGCCACGGTGTAGGGCCGCCGCATCCGGCGCAGGATCCGGTCGCTGCCGCTCTGCAGCGGGACATGGAAGTGCGGGGCGACCACCGGCGAGCCCGTGACCACCTCGAGCAGGTCGGGCGTGAAGTACGCGGGCAGGATGGAGGACAGGCGGATCCAGCGGAGCCCGGGCAGGCCGGTCAGGTCGCGCAGCAGCGACGCCAGGCTCGTCCGCGGCGTGAGGTC
>DATLZL010000075.1:0-8107 GCA_035574035.1 Binatia bacterium
CGTCGCCGAGCCGGTGCGCGAGGAAGAGGGCGGCCCCGAGCGCCGTGCCGGCGTCACCGGCCGCCGGCTGAACCCAGACGTGCTCGAACGGCCCGTGCTCGGCGAGCCAGGAGTTCGCCACGCAGTTGAGCGCCACGCCCCCGGCCATGGCCAGGGCGCGGTCCCCGGTCTGGGCGTGAAGCCAGCGGGCCAGGTCGAGCAGGACCTCCTGGAGGCGGACCTGAAGGCTGGCGGCGAGATCCGCGTGGGCCTCGTCCCAGCCGCCCCCGGGGCCGACCCGCGACGCGAAGCGCGACCAGTCGAGCGGCCGGGCCACGAAGCCGCCGTCGCCGGTGGCGTGGATCGCGGCCCGCATCGCCTCCAGCCAGCGCGGGCGGCCGTAGGCGGCCAGCGCCATGACCTTGTACTCGTCCGAGGAGCGCTGGAAGCCGAGGTGCTCGGTGACGTCCTCCCAGACCAGCCCGAGGGAATCCGGCAGCGCCTGGACGGCCAGGATCTTCAGGTCGCCGTTCACCGAGCGGCCGGCCAGGTGCGAGGCGCGCTCGCCGCGACCGTCGAGCACCAGCACGCTGCAGGTCGGAAACGGCGAGGCGAGATAGGCGGAGGCGGCGTGGGCCACGTGATGGGGGACGAACCGCACGCGGGCCGGGTCCAGGCCGGGCAGGGCCGTCTTGAGGAACAGCGGGGCCCGGGCCGCGTACAGCGTCCGCAGGCCCTCCCACCCGTCAGCGGTCGGATCCGGGCCGAGCGGCGGCGCCAGGCGGGGCTCGTACGAGTACGCCACCGCGTCGAGGTCGCTCGGCTCCAGGCCGGCCTCGGCCAGACACCAGCTGGCCGCCCGCTCGGGCAACTCCCAGGTCGAGAACGCCACCGGGCGCTTGCCGTGCTTGCGCCGCGAGAATCGCTCCTCTTCCGCGGCCGCCACCACCCCTCCATCGACGACCAGGGCGGCGGCCGGGTCGTGGAACACCGCATTGATGCCGAGGATCCGCATCCGATCCCTCTCCGATCTCGCCCCTGCACCGCGTGTCCGTTCTACACGGACTGTCTCGCGGTATGACGCCGGTCGCTCGGGGTGCGAACCACGTGCCACGGAGCAAGCCCGTGGGGAGCGGGAGTCTTTACAACGGCGACACGCGGCCCGCGATTTGCCGGCGCCTTGGAGTTCGAAGATGGCGACGCGAAGCCTGAACCTCGGTTGCGGGCCGGCGGCCCGGTCGGGCTGGATCAACGTCGACCGCCGGCCTGCGCCCGGCGCCGATGCCCGGGCCGACGCGGCGGGGCTGCCGTTCCGCGACGGCTGGTTCGACATGGTCGTGGCCAGCCACGTGCTGCAGGACCTGCCGTATCCCGACGTGCTGGCCGCGCTGGACGAGATCCGCCGCGTGCTGCGGCCGGGCGGCGTGCTGCGCTTGGGACTGCCGGACCTCGAGCGCGCCGTCCGCGCCTGGATCGACAACGACCGCCGCTACTTTTACATCCGCGACGAGGACGCGACGTCGATCGGTGGAAAGCTCTGTCTGCAAATCTCCTGGTACGGGTCGGTGCGCACGCCGTTCACCTGGGACTTCATCGAGGAGCTCGCGTACCGGGCCGGCTTCCGGAGCGTCAAGCGGTGCGCGTTCGGCCAGACCGCCAGTCCGTGGCCGGAGATCGTCGCACTCGACAACCGCGAGCGGGAGACGCTCTTCGTCGAGGCGGTGCGGTGACATGCGAGCCGGGACCGACCTGCTGGTCATCTCCCCTCACCTCGACGACGCCGTCTTCTCCGCCGGGGGCCGGCTGGCCGCCCATCCGGGCGCGGTCGTGGTGACCGTCTTCGCCGGCCGGCCCCTCGCGGCGGCCGGGCTCACGCCCTGGGACGCCGACTGCGGGTTCGCCCCGGGTGAGGACGTGATCGGGCGGCGGCGCCGCGAGGACCGCCGGGCCCTGGCGCGGCTCGCCGCCCGACCGCACTGGCTCGATTTCGCCGACAGCCAGTACGGCGCCTCGCCTCTGCCGGCCGCGGTGGCGGCGGCGCTGGCCGAGGTCGTGCGCCGCGAGCGGGCCCGGCGCGTGCTGTTCCCTCTGGGCCTCTTCCACTCCGACCACCGTCTGGTCTCCGACGCCGTCATGACGCTGGTTCCCCTCCACCCCGGGATCGAGTGGGAGGCCTACGAGGACGTGCCCTACCGGACGCTGCCCGGCCTGGTGGACGAGGCGGTCGGCCGGCTCCGGCGGCGCGGCCTCGCCCCGCAGCGGCAGGTCGGATCGCCGCCTCCGCCGGTCAAGCACCGGGCCGTCGCCTGCTACCGATCCCAGCTGCGCGGGCTCGGAACGACGGGCCGGCTGGGCCACGGCGACGCCTTCCGTCCCGAGGGGTACTGGCGGCTCGGCGCATGAGGCGCGACGAGCGCGTCGGCGTGGTGGTCCTCACCCACGACCGGGCCGAGGAGGTCGTCCGGACGGTGCACCGCGTGCGCGCGCTGCCCGAGCGACCGCCGGTGGTGGTCGTGGACAACGCGTCCTCCGACGCCACGCCGCGGCGGCTCGCGGCCGAGGCGCCCGAGGTCGCGCTCCTCCGGCTGCCGTCGAACGTGGGCGCGGCGGCGCGCAACGTGGGCGTCGCGCACCTCGAGACACCGTACGTCGCCTTCTGCGACGACGACACCTGGTGGGCGCCCGGCGCCCTGGCCCGGGCCGCCGACCTGCTCGACGCCCATCCGCGCCTGGGTGTCCTCAGCGCGCGGGTCCTGGTCGGGCCCGAGCAGCGGGAGGACCCCACGTGCCGCGTCATGGCCGCCAGCCCGCTGCCCCACGACCCCACGCTCCCGGGGCGCCCCCTGATCGGCTTCATGGCCGGTGCCTCGGTGGTGCGACGCTCGGCGTTCCTGGCTGCGGGCGGCTTCCACCACCGGCTCTTCCTCGGCGGGGAGGAGCTGCTGCTCGCGCTCGACCTGGCGGCGGCCGGCTGGGGAATGGCGTACGTGGCCGACCTCGTCGTGCATCACCACCCTTCGCCCCGCCGGGACGCCGCCGCCCGACGCCGGTTGACGGTCCGCAACGCGCTCTGGTGCGCCTGGCTCCGCCGTCCGTGGCGGAGCGCCGCGCGCCGGACCGCCGAGATCCTCCGGCAGCGACCGCGCGACGCCGCCTGGCGCGCCGGCGTGCGGAGCGCGCTGGCCGGCCTGCCCTGGGTCGTGCGCGAGCGGCGGCCGGTTCCGGCCCACGTCGACGCCGCCCTGCGCACGGTGGAGACCTCGGCCGTCCTGGCGGCGGCCTTGCTGCGGGAACGTACCTCGGCCCGTCTCGTCTGGCGGTGAGGGACAAGCCCCGGCCGGCGATCGAGCACCCCCGCGACGCCGTCCTGCGCGTCACCCGGGCCGGGATCGGCGGCTCGGACCTGCATCTCGACCACGGGCTGGTACCGGACACCCGCGTCGGTGCCACGTTCGGCCCCGAGTTCACCGGCGTCGTGGAGGAGACCGGGCCCGCGGTCACCGGCCTGCGCCGCGGCGACCGCGTCCTGGTCCCGTTCAACATCGCCTGCGGCGAGTGCCTCTTCTGCCGCCGCCAGCTCTGGGCCTCGTGCGAGCGCTCGAACCCCACAGCGGCCTGCTGGGTGGCGTGCACGGCTACTCGCACCTCACCGGCGGCTACGAGGGCGGCCAGGCCGAGTACGTGCGCGTGCCCTACGCCGACGTCGGGGCGACGAAGATCCCCGACGATCTGGCGGCGGGTCTCCATCATCGGCGTCTACGCGCCGCCCTGGAACCTGGTGCCGATCGGCACCGCGATGAACACGGGACTGACGCTGCGCAGGGGTCAGTGCCACGTCAAGCGCTCCCTGGGACTGCTCCTCGACCACGTGCGAGCGGGCCGCCTCGACCGGCCGCCCTCATCACCCACCGCTTCCCGCGGGCCGAGGCGCCCCGCTGCGCCGGCTGGCCTACCGCATCCCCGAACATCGCGCCCGGCACTGGCTCGGGCTCATGCTGGCCGACCGCCTGCAGGTGATCGAGCACCGCCTCGGCCGCCATCCCGCGGTCCTGGTGGCGCTGGCGGCGGTCGCGGCGGCGGCGCTGACCGCGTTCCGGCGGCGCCGATGAGAGCGACGACCTGGGCCGCGGCCACCGCCGCGGGCGGGCTCCTGCTGCGGGCGGTGGTGAGACGCCGGCGCTCGGACCGACCTCGCCGGCGGCGGCATCGAGACGCCGGCCGTGCCGGCCGACGTTGGCGACAGCGCGCAGGTCTCGGGCCTGGTCCGCCGCGTCGCCGAGCAGTTCGGCCGCCTCGACGTCCTGGTCAACAACGCCGGCCTGATCCAGGTTTGGCCGGTGGAGACCATGACCCTGTCGGATTACGAGGAGGCGCTGCGGACCACGCTGTGGGCGGCCATCTACACCACGCGGGCCGCCGCTCCCCATCTGCGGGGCGGCGGGCGGATCGTCAACGTCGTCTCGATCGGCGGCGGGGTGAGCGTGCCGCACCTGTCGCCCTGCTCGGCGGCGAAGTTCGCGCTGCCCGGCTTCTCGGAGGGCCTTCGCGCGGAGCTGGCCAAGGACGGCATCCGGGTCACGACGGTCTATCCGGGGCTCACGCGGACCGGCAGCCCGCGGCACGCCACGTTCAAGGGCCGTCAACCAGGTGGCGTGACCGAGCGCCGGCGCCGGGAGTCGCCGGAGGCGGCGGGGCCGGCGCGACGCTCAGGCGGCCGAGTCGCGCGCGCCGCGGTCGGGACGCGCGATGCCGTACGCCTGCAGCTTGTAGAGGAGCGCCCGGTAAGAGATGCCGAGCACCCGGGCCGTCCGCAGCCGGTTCCACCGCGTCCGCTCGAGCACGGTGAGGATGGCCGCCCGCTCCGCGGCCCGGGCCGCCTCCCGGGCCACGTTCTTGAGGCCGCCGACGTCCGGGCCGTCGGCGGGCATGGCCGCCTCCCCCAGACGCTCCCTCAGCTCGGCCGCCACCGGCTCGTCGCTCTCCAGCACCACGATGCGGCGGACGTAGTTCTCCAGCTCGCGGATGTTGCCCGGCCAGGCGTAGCGCGTGAAGAGCGCCAGCGTCTCCGGTCGGATCTCGACGCTGCGACCGTACTCGGCGTTGAAGCGGTGGCGGAAGTGCTCGGCCAGGGTCGCGATGTCCTCCGACCGCTCGCGGAGCGGCGGCACCCGGAGCTCGACGACGTTGAGGCGGTAGTAGAGGTCGGCGCGGAACTCGCCGGCGGCCACCGCGGCCTCGAGGTCGCGATTGGTGGCGGCGACGATCCGCACGTCGGCGACCAGCGGCTGGGTGCCGCCCACCCGGAAGAACTGTCCGTCCTGCAGGACGTGCAGGAGCTTGGCCTGGACCTCGGCCGGCAGCTCTCCGACCTCGTCCAGGAAGAGCGTGCCCCCCTGGGCCGTCTCGAACCGCCCGCGCTGGCGCCCGACGGCGCCGGTGAAGGCGCCGCGCTCGTGCCCGAAGAATTCCGACTCCAGGAGGGTGGCCGGCACCGCCGCGCAGTTCACCTTCACGAAGGGCCCATGCCGCCGCGGGGAGGCGGCGTGGATCATCCGGGCCAGCACCTCCTTGCCGACGCCGCTCTCCCCGCGGAGCATCACGGTGGCCGACGTGGCGGCCACGCGCTCGGCGAGCGGAACGAGCGCGCCCGGGACGATGGGAGCGTCGGGCGGCAATGAAGGTCGCCGCCGGCCCGTCAGCACCGTGCCGAGCACGGCGGTCCCCACCGCGGCCGGCCAGCCCCCCACCCGCTGCCCGAGCGACGACAGCAGCGGCAGCGCGTCGTGGAGGAACTCGACGGCGGGTCCCAGCCTCCGGCCCATCACGACCGCCGGCACCGCCAGGGCCACCAGCCCCAGGCCGATCAGCGCCGGCCTGGAGGACGCACCGAGCAGCCCACCTCGCAGGGCACGGGCGGCCCGGGCTACCGGGCGGCCCGACGGCGGCCACCGCCGGCGGATCAGGGGAAAGCTGCGACGCACGTCAGGCATGGCATGCAGGGCCGGTGCCGGCGACTGTTCGGACCCCCGCGGACCGCGGCGGTAACGTTTACCCGGCCGATCCGGGATCAGGCATGCGCGGACCGGCCCCGCCGGCGTCGGGGTGGACGCCCGACCGACGGCTCCTCGTCGGAGACCTCCAGTGCCTCCAGCCGGCGCCAGAGCTCGCGCTCCTCCTCATCCAAGCGCTTGAGCGTGCGGGCCTTGATGCGCTCGAACCGTGCGTGGACGGCCTCCGGATCGCTGGGCCTGAACCGGGTCACGGCGCGTTCCTCCCTGTTTGGATGCTGCTCGGACCTCGTGTCGATGCTGCTCGGACGGCCGAGCAACGCGTGTGCCGCTCACGCGCCGGCTGGCTCTCCACGGCGCGGCGGCTTGCGCAGCAGGAACCGCCAGGCCGGCGCGATCAGTCGGCGGAAGGGACGCGTGTCGACGGCGCGCACGAGGACCGCCCGGACCACCGGCCGGCGGGCCAGGCGTCCCATCCAGCGACGGCTCGGCGCGTTGGGCGGAGCGCCAGAGGCCAGCTTGGCGGCGTACCCCGCCGGCGCCTCGCGCCAGTCGAATCCGACGCGCCGGAACAGCCGCGTCACCTCCCACCATGTAAAGTAGCGCTCCACGGTGTAGTCGGGCGCCAGGCGCAGCAGGCGCGTCACGCACCAGGCGCCGAGGCGGCGCGGGAGCACGCCGACCAGGGGGACGTCGTAATGGGGATCGGCGAGCATGTTCACCGGTGAGAGGCGGTTGGGCACCGTCACGTAGGCGCAGCCGCCGGGGCGCAGGACGGCGGCGACCTCGCGGAGGACCTCGGCCGGACGCCGGACGTGCTCGAGGACGTCGTAGAGCACGACCAGATCGAAGCCGTCGGCGGCGAAGGGCAGGCGATGACCGTCCCCGCCGACGACCGCGAGTCCCCGCCGCACGGCGGCCTGAACGCGGCCCGGTGCCACGTCGAGCCCGGTGACGCGCGCGCCGCGGCGCCGCAGCGCCTCCCCGACGCCGCCGTCGCCGCACCCCAAGTCGAGCACCCGCAGGCCTCGCCAGTCGGAGATCCCCGCGTACGCGCTCACCAGCCGGGCGAGCTCTTCGCCGGCGGTCTCCCGGCCGCCGGCATAGGCATTCCACAGGCGAGCCAGCGCCGAGCCCTCGGGCGTCGTCGACATGGAGCGACGGCCGCTGCACGTCCCGCGCCGCCGGCCGGCCGCCGAGCTCTCGCCGCCTGTTTGGGCCGCAGGCCGTGAAGGGCGACCCGGCCGGCGGCTTGCCCATCCGGCATGCGGGGCGTCGTGCCGCTGACAGGCGCCGAGCGCTGCGAACGGCCGGCGGGTACGGGAACATCGGTCGGCACGCGAATCCGCGACGGGCGGGACTCGCGGCACACGTCTTGCCTCGGGCCGGCTCCGACGGACGGAGGCCGTCACGCCATGCCCATCGCCGGCGCCCCGCGGTTCGTGCCCCTCTGCGAGCCCGACGTGCTCGTGCGCTGTCTCCTGACCAACCACCTGGTGAGCGCCGACGTGCTCGAGCAGGCCGCCGCACGCGCCGCGCGAACCCAAGAATCGCTCGCCGAGTGCCTGCTCGAGATGGGCGCCGTCTCGCTGGAGGAGGTGCTGCAGGCGCTGGCGCTCGCCCTCGACCTGCCGTACCTCTTCGCCGAGGAGTTCCCGACCGTCGCCCCCGCCGTGCGGCACCTGACGCCGAAGTACCTGCAGAAGTACCTGGCCTGTCCGGTGGCGCTCGAGGACGGCGTCCTCACGGTCGCCACCGCCGACCCCCTGAACCCGCTGCTGGTGGAGGACCTCCGGCAAGCCACGGGCCTCGAGGTGCGCGTCGCCGTGAGCACGCCGCGGGCGATCGCCGAGGCCATCGACCGGATGTATGGGGGCTCGGCCGCGATGCTCGGGCGCCTCGTGGACGGGAAGGAGGACGAGGCGCTCGACGAGCCGGAGATGGAGGAAGAGCTCGACCGCGTGCGGGACATGGCCTCGGAGGCGCCGGTGGTGCGGCTCGTCAACCTCCTGATCGAGAACGCCATCGACGCCGAGGCCTCCGACATCCACATCGAGCCCTTCGAGGACACCCTCCGCGTCCGCTACCGCATCGACGGCGTCCTCTTCGACCAGGAGTCC
>DATLZL010000076.1:0-5807 GCA_035574035.1 Binatia bacterium
AGGTAGCGCTGCTCCTCCTGGGGCGTGCGCGCGGAGCGGAAGCGCTCGAGGAACTCCGCGTACCGGTGCCGGTCGCCGGTGTGGGCCAGGACGGCGATGAGGGCGGCCAGCACGCTCGGATCTACGGTGGTGGGGTCGACCAGCGCGGCCGCGTAGCGCTCGACCGCCTGGGCCTGGACGCCGCGGTCGTTGCCCAGCGTGCCGAGGGCCCGGAGCAGGTCGCCGCGCAGCTGTCGGGTGAGTTCGTCCTCGCCGGCGCGCGGGGCCCAGCCGAGCTCGGCCGCCGCCGGGGCCAGCAGGGCCCGCGTGTAGGCCTCGAGGCCGGGCCGGTCGGCGTCCCGGATCACCCGGTTGAGCGCGTGCAGCGAGTTCAGGATCGCTGTCCACACGTTGCGGTCGCGCTCGCCGTGAAAGTGCGTCAGCAGGTCCAGGTACTCGGCCGCGCGGGTCAGGCCGGCCAGGGTGGTGGCCCAGGCGTCGGAGACCAGGTTGAAGCGCTCGATGGGCTGAAGGCCGCCCGGCAGCTCGGCCAGGAGCGCGCCCAGGAGATCCGGGGCGTAGCGGACCCGATAGAAACCGTGACCGCCCTCGTTGACCAGGACGGTCCGGGCGGCCGGCGGCACCGGCACCCGGGTCTCGGGCCCGTCCAGGCGGAGGGCCTGGACCTGGCCGTCGACGCGGAGCCGGACGGGGATCTGCCAGCGGCTCTCCCCGCTGCCGACCGCGCGGACGAACGGCGGCGGCTCGGGCAGGTAGGTGAACCGGCGCTGGCTCAGGACCAGCTCGGCGCCCTCGCGCCGGACCTCGACGAGGGGGAAGCCGGGGGTGAAGATCCAGCCCTGCATCATGTCGTCGAGCGACTGCCCGGCCGCCCGGCCGAGTGCCGCCCAGAGGTCCCGGGTGTTGGCGTTGCCGTAGGCGTGGGTGCGCAGGTAGTCGCGCACCCCCTGACGGAAGACCTCGGGGCCGAGGTACTGCTCGAGCATGCGCAGGACCGAGGCGCCCTTCTCGTAGGTCAGCACGTCGAACATCGCGTCGGCGTCGCGGGGCGCCCGGACCTCGTACTCGATCGGCCGCGTGGACCACAGCGCGTCGGTGGCGAAGGCGGCGGCCCGAGAGACGCCGAACGTGGTCCACCGGCGCCACTCCGGCTTCCAGTCGTCCACCGCCAGCATCTCCATGAAGGTGGCGAACGCCTCGTTGAGCCAGATGCCGTTCCACCACGACATCGTGACCAGGTCGCCGAACCACATGTGGGCGTTCTCGTGGGCGACCACGTCGGCCACCCGCTCCAGCTCGGCGTGGGTGGCCTCCCGCTCGTCCACCAGCAGCGCGGTCTCGCGGAAGGTGATGGCGCCCAGGTTCTCCATGGCCCCGGCCGCGAAGTCCGGGATCGCCAGCAGGTCGAGCTTGTCCCCCGGGTAGGGCAGGTCGTAGTAGCGCTCGAAGAACCGCAGCGAGGCGGCGGCGACCTCGCGGCCGAACCCGGTGAGGTGGCGCTTGCCGGGCACACACCACACCCGGACCGGCGTGGTCCCGACCCAGAGGGGCTCGCTCGCCTCCAGCTCGCCCACGATGAACGCGACCAGGTAGGTGGACATCCGGATGGTATCGGCGAACTGGACGACCTTCTTGCCGCCCTCGAGCCGCTCGGCCACCACGCGTGTGTTCGACACCGCGGTCAGGTGCGGGTCGATGACGAGCGCGCACGAGAAGACGGCCTTGAAGTCCGGCTCGTCCCAGCAGGGGAAGGCGCGCCGGGCGTCGGTGGCCTCGAACTGGGTGGCGGCCAGCGTGCGGGTGGCGCCGGTGGCGGGGTCCTTGAACGTCGAGCGGTAGAAGCCACGGAGCTTGTCGTTTAGGGTGCCGCGGAAGGCGAGGTGGAGAGACCAGTCCCCCGGCGTCAGCGGCCGCGGCAGGCCCAGGTGGCAGCGCTCGGCGGCCTCGTCCAGACGGATCTCGGCCGAGACCCGCTCGCCGCGGCCGTTCTCGAGCACGGCCGAGTCGATGGCGATCTCGACGGCGTTGAGGACGACCTCGCGGGTCGGGGCGGTGACCGTGACGGTGACGCGCTCGACGCCCGAGAAGGACGCGGCGTCGAGGTCGGGCTCCAGGCGGAGCTCGTAGCGGGCGGGGATCACGTGTCGGGGCAGACGGTGGGCGCTCATGGCAGCGTACTCTACCGTACCGCCGCCCCTGTCGCGACGTAACCGGCCGTCGGCAGGGCCCAGCCCAGCCGGGGCGCTGGGCTCGAACCTAACGGGAGTTTCTCCCCGCCCGCGCCAAACTGGCCGGCCGCCGCTCCGGACGGGCCCGCAACGTACCGGAATGGCGCGGACTTCCGACCGGCGGCACTGGCACCTGGCTTGCCTCATCGGCGGGCGTGCGCCGGTGGCGGATGCCGCTCGCGGTCGTCCTGGCGCTCGGCCCCGCGCTGGCGCTGCCAGCCCCCGCGGCCGAGGCCGCCATCGCCTTTCGCAGCGCGGCGTCCATGGACCAAAACGGCTCGGCGGCGTCCATCACCATCAACCGACCGACCGGGACGGTGAAGGGCGACGTGATGGTCGCCATCATCGCGGTCCGCCCCAGCACCGTGGCGATCACCGCGCCCGGCGGCTGGACGCTCGTCCGCCGGGACGACAACCCCAACGGCGAGAGCAACACCCTGGCCGTCTACCGAAGGGTCGCCGGCAGCAGCGAGCCGGCATCCTACACCTGGTCCTTTTCGTCGAACACCGGGAACGCGGGCGGCATCCTGTCCTTCTCCGGCGTCGACAACACGAGCCCGGTCGACGTGCACGGCGGCGCCCTGACGACGTCCGCCTCCACCAGTATCACGGCCCCGAGCGTGACGACCACGGCGGCCGGGGCGATGGTCGTGACCGGCCACGAGTACGCCTCCTCCCGGCGCTGGACCCCGCCGGCGGGGATGACCGAGGCGTTCGACGTCGCCAGCCGGGCGGTGAACAACAACGCCGGCATCGCCGTGCTGGGCAGCTACGCCCTGCAGGCGACGGCCGGCCCCACCGGCGCCAAGGTCGCCACCACCACCGGGAACGCCGCCACCGGGGTGGGCATCACCCTGGCCCTCCGGCCCGTCGTGTGCGGAGCGGTCGCCGACGCCTCGTACTTCGCGGCCACGGCCCAGAACGGGCGCGTGATCCTGAACTGGTCGGGCTCCGGCAGCGTCGTGGTTTTGAAGAAGACGGCGCCGTTCGCCGGGGAAGCTCCGGCTCCGGGCGTGAGCTACGCCGCCGGCGACCCGATCGGCGCCGCCACCGTCGCCTACGTCGGCTCGGCCGCCACGTTCACCGACGCCTCCCTCGCCAACGGGACGACCTACTACTACCGGCTGTTCGCCGCCGACGGCGTGCCGTGCTACTCGCCGGGCACGGAGCTGAAGGCGCAGCCGCAGGCCGGCCCGGCGCCGGCCTGGAGCTACACCATGGCCGGTGGATCGATGCTCAACGCCGGGATCGCGGGCAGCGGGACCATCTACACCTCCTCCAACGCCGGCCGGATCGTGTCGCTCGACACCGCGACGGGCACGCAGAGCTGGCCGCCGGTCGGCACCGCGGCGGCGGTCCAGGGCTCGCTCACCTGGCTGCCCACCGGCGGCCGGGGCCTCCGCCGGCTCCAGGCCGGGACGGCCACCATGCCGGCGGGCGCGAGCGGCGGTCCCCAGACGGTCAACGTCCCCATCGGGGCCGTCGACCCGGCCCGCGCGGTCCTCTTCTTCAGCGTGCGGGGCTCGAGCGTCGACCCGGGCGACGGCCAGGTGCGAGGGCAGATCACCTCGGCCACGAACGTACGGTTCTACCGGGCCAACGACACGAGCCTGTCGGACCTCACGATCCGGTGGTCGGTCGTGGAGTTTCAGGCCGGGGTGAGCGTCCAGCGCGGGACGGCGGCCGTCGCCGATACTGGCACGATCTCGATCGCGGCGGTGGACCCCGCCCGGAGCTTCGTGCTGGTCTCGTGCTCGGTGGTCTCGAGCGACGTCACCTACGGCTCGGACGACTTCTTCCGGGCCCGCCTGACCGGCGCCACCACGCTGGAGATCGTGCACGGCACGACCGCCGCCAAGGACTGCGACTGGCAGGTCGTCGAGCACCAGGGCGCCTCCGTGCAACGCGGGACCGGCACGCTCGGCGCCGGCGCGCTCACCAGCGGTCCCATCGCCATCACGGCGGTGGACCCGGCCCGGGCCTTCGTCCAGGTCACCTGGCGCACGAGCGGCGACGGCTCGGGGGTCAACCTCCTGCGGGCGCGGCTGACCAGCGCCACGACCGTGGAGGTCGACCGCGCCGTGTCCGGCACCACCATCGACTTCGCGTGGGAGGTCGTGGAGTTCGCCGACGGCACCCGGGTGCAGTCGGGCGTCGAGGCCTTCGGGGCAACCGAGACCAGCCGCGCCCGGACGCTGACCGCGGTGGACCCGACCCGCTCGGTGGCGCTGCTGTCGGCCTACCAGCGGGCGGGCCAGACCGGCTACAGCGCCGACGACAACGTCGGCCCCGGCTGGTTCACCGCCGGCCTGACCGACGCCACCACCGTGACCCTGGAGCGGGCGGTCGCGGGCTCGGCCGGCGCCAGCGTCGCCTGGTTCGTGCTGGAGTTCCCGGCCAGCGGGCCCATCGTCGTCGGCGGCGACCAGAGCGGGCGCGTGTACGCCGTCGACACGGCCGCCGGCGCCACCAACTGGCAGGTCCTGCTCACCGGCGCCGACGCCGTCCAGGCCGGGTTGGCGGCCCAGCTCCGCGCCTGGGCCGACACGGCGTTCCAGGGCGCCCAGCCGGACGACCTGATCTTCGCCGCCACCCGGAACACGAGCACCACCGACAACAAGGTCTTCGCCCTCCGGGCGGGCGACGGCGCGGTGGCGTGGACGTTCAACCTGACCGGCGTCTACGCGATGGACTACGTGGTCGGCATGCCGTGGGTGGACTACGGGCGCAACCGGCTGTACGTCGCCACGCGGGCCGGCGCGAGCGGCACGCAGCCGAGCCTGTGGGTCATCAGCACCCTGGACGGCAGCCTGCTGCAGTCCTTTGCGCTCGGCCACCTGGAGGTCTCGCCGACCCTCGCGGGCGACGGCAAGACCCTCTACGTGGGCAACACGGCCGGCAACCTGTACGCCGTGGACACCACGACGCTCGCGCTCAAGTGGTCGGGACCGGCGGTGCTCGGCGCCGCCCTCCGGGGGTTCGTCTGGGAGGACGCTACCACGGCCGGGCGGCTCTACTTCAGCACCGCCGACGGCCAGGTGTGGTGCCTGCAGGATCCGGGGCCGGGGCTGGTCCCGAACGCCGCCGCCCCGGTGTGGAAGCGGGCGGTCGCGGGGGCCTCGGCCCCGCTGGTGCTCGACAAGGTGTACGTCGGGTCGTCCGACGGCCGGATCCACCAGCTCGACCTCGCCACGGGCGTCGACGAAAAGCAGTTCATCCTCGGTGACGGCACCGCCGTCGTCGGCGACCCGAGCACCGAGGACGGGACCCAGATCTTCGCGGGCACGACAGCCGGGACGCTCTACAAGGTCCCGCTGCCGCTGCCGTAGGCGGGAGGGCGCGACCGTGCGGGGACTCGGAAGCTCGGCGGGGGTGGCCGTCGGGCTGGGGCTGCTCCTCGCCGCCGCGGCCGCCGACGCCGCGGCGGCGAGTGGCCCCGGGCTCGTCCTGCTGGGCGTCGTCCTGCGCGAGGGGGGCGGATCGTTCGCCGTCATCGAGGACGTGGCCGCCTCGCGGGTGGGCTTCTACCGGGTCGGCTCGAGCGTGGGCGGCCTGCAGGTCACCGCCATCGAGGGGGAC
>DATLZL010000077.1:0-2160 GCA_035574035.1 Binatia bacterium
ACCCAGCCGTGGTTCATCGAGCAGTCCACGCCCTCGTTGAGGATCGCGCAGCGCAGCAGGTGGTAGAGGTCGCCCCGGCGCGGGCGGTCGAAGCCGGCCAGCCCCGGCTTGCCCTCGAAGGAGACGTGGTAGATGGAGGCCTCGCCGTAGCAGGTCCCCGGCACCCCGGCCCGCTTCATGGCCTCGGCCAGGCCCCGCCGCAAGAGATCCCCGAGCTTGTTGGCCCGCTCCTGCAGCGAGGCGTCGGCGCAGATCTCGAGCGTGGCGATGCCGGCCGCCGCCGACAGCGGGTTGGCGTTGAAGGTGCCGGCGTGGGCGACGCGCTCGGTGCGGTCCCAGGTCGGCTCGCCGCGGAAGGCCAGCCGGGCCATGACGTCGCGCCGCCCGCAGACGGCGCCGCCCGGCAGCCCGCCGGCGACGATCTTGGCCAGCGTGGTGAGGTCCGGCGTCACCCCGAAGTACTGCTGGGCGCCGCCCGGCGCGTAGCGGAAGCCGGTGATGACCTCGTCGAAGATCAGGAGCACGCCGTGCTCGCGGGTCACCGCGCGCAGGGCCTCCAGGTAGCCGGGCAGGGTCGGCGTCGTCCCGGCCTGGCCGCCGGCCGGTTCCAAAATCACCGCCGCGATGTCGCCGCGCTGCAGGGCGGTCTCCACGGCCTTGATGTCGTTGGGCGGCAGGATGACGACCTGGTCCAGCGTCGCCCCCGGCACGCCGGCCGAGAGCGGCACCTCGTAGGGCGGGTTGACGCCGGCCACCACGCCGTCGTGCCAGCCGTGGAAGTGGCCGGCGAACTTCACGATGCGCGGCCGCCCGGTGAAGGCCCGGGCCAGGCGGATGGCCAGGTGGGTGGCCTCGGTGCCCGACATCGTGAAGCGCGTGAGCTCGGCCGAGGGCACCAGCCGGTTCACCAGTTCCGCCCACCGCACCTCGAGCTCGTGGCAGGCGCCGAGGTGCGTGCCGCGCGCCACCTGGTTCTGCACGGCCTGGACCACGGCCGGGTGGCAGTGGCCGAGGAAGAGGGCGCCGTGGCCCATCCAGTAGTCGATGTACTCGTGGCCGTCCACGTCCCACTTGCGGGCGCCGGCGGCGCGCTCGATGTACACGGGAAACGGCTTGAGGTACCGGATGTCGTGCGTGATCCCGCCCGGGATGGCGCGCTGGGCGCGCTCGGCCAGCGCCGCCGACCGGGGATGCCGCGCGCGGTAGGTCTCGTGGATGGTCATGGCGCCCCCATCATACCCGAGCCCGGCCGCCGGCCCGACGCCGGGGCGCAACAGCGAACCCGACGCCCTCGCCGCCGATGATGCCCGCGCGACCCCGCCGGGTAGCGGGGGCGAGGGCGGCGCGGCCCAGCAGGGCGACGAAGCCCGCGTGGACCTCGAGCGGCAGCCCGTCCACCGTCGGCTCCGCTCGCCGCGTGATCCCGTCCACGGCGCCGGCCTTGGCGCAGGCCTGGATCAGCCGCCGCTCGTCCTCGGCGCTGTGCAGCAGCGGGCGGCCGGTCAGGCGGCTGAGAGCCGCCACCACGCCGTAGGCGCCCCAGTTCGACGTGCCGGCCACGACCAGGTGGCGCACGCGCACCACCGAGGCGATGCGCGCCAGCGCGGGGTCGTGGCGGGCCAGGCGGGGGCGCAGGTTGCCCATGCCGATCTCGTTGCCGCCGTCGCCCACGCCCACCGTCACCGCGCCCGAGGCCTCGAGGAAGAGCGTGTCGAGCGGCGCGTTCCAGGCGGCGATGGACTCGCCGCGGGCCGAGAGGTAATCGCCGGTGCGGGCGCGGCCGGGACGCTCGATGGCGACCAGGTGGGTCGGCCGGACCCGGCCGGTCCGGGCCGGACCGCCCTCTTCCCAGACCTCGACCCCGGTCGGCTCGCCGAGCGCCGCCAGGGCCGCCGCCAGCGTGTCGCGCACCGACCGCTCGGTCAGGTACCGGACCTCGGCCCCCAGCGTGCGCAGCGCGCGACCGAGCACGGCGGTGCCGGGCGGGCCGTCGGTCTCGGGCACGCCGGGCGGCACGCAGAAGCCGGTGACGAGCAGGACGCGTCGCGCCGGGCGCAGCGCGCGAGCGGCCGCCAGCGCGGCACCCGGCGCCAGATAGCGGGTGAGGCCGCGGCCGCCGGGATCGAGGGCCAGGAGGTGGTCGATGTCGTCCAGCGGCGG
>DATLZL010000078.1:0-3270 GCA_035574035.1 Binatia bacterium
CCCGCCGCAGGCGGTCCGCGTCCACCGCCGTCGGCGCGCTCCAGTCCTCGCCGGCCCAGCCGAGCCCCGTCCAGGCCCCGCCGAAGACCTGCACCGTCCGGCGCGGCCGGCCCTCGCGGGCCGCCTCCCGGGCCTGCTCCAGCGCGGCGGTGGCCGCCTCGCGCAGCCGGCGCACGTCCGCCTCGGTGATCACCCCGCCCTGCACCAGCCGCCGGGCGTAGAGCGTGGCCACCGAGGGGTGCTCGTGGATCACCCGGTAGAGCGTGGGGTGCGTGAGCGTGGGGTCGTCCAGCTCGTTGTGACCGTGGCGGCGGTAGCAAATGAAGTCGATGAAGACGTCCACCGCGAACGCCTGCCGGAAGCCGACGGCGAGGCGCGCCGCCTGCACGACCGCCTCCGGGTCGTCGGCGTTGACGTGGAAGACGGGCGCCCGGAGGAGGTTGGCCGGGTCGGAGGGATAGCGGCTGGAGCGGTACTCCGCCGGCGAGGTCGTGAAGCCGATCTGGTTGTTGATGATGACGTGCACGGTGCCGCCGGTGGTGAAGCCCTCCAGCTGCGACAGGGCGAGCGTCTCGTAGACGATCCCCTGGCCCACGAACGCGGCGTCGCCGTGCAGCAGCACGGGCACGACCCGTCGGCGCTCGGCGTCGCCCCGGTAGGCCTGCTTGGCGCGGACCAAGCCCTCCACGACGGGGTCCACCGCCTCCAGGTGGCTGGGGTTGGGGCTCATCGACAGGTGCACGACGCGACCGCCGGCGGTGCGGTGGTCGTGGGAGTGGCCGAGGTGGTACTTCACGTCGCCGTCGCCCAGGTCGTCGGGCGGCAGCACGTCGCCCTCGAACTCGGCCAGCACGACGTCGAGCGGCTTGCGCAGCACGTGGGCCAGCACGTTGAGCCGGCCGCGGTGCGGCATGCCGAAGACCATCTCCTCGATGCCCAGCGCCGCGCCGTCCTCGATCAACGTGTCGAGCAGCGTGATGAGGGCCTCGCCGCCCTCCAGGGAGAACCGCTTCTGACCGGGGTAGCGGGAGCCGAGGAACTGCTCGAAGGTCTCGGCCTGGACAAGCCGGGCCAGGATCGCCCGGCGGGCGGCGGCGTCGAGGGCCGGGCGGTTGCGCGAGGGCTCCATGCGCTCCTGCAGCCACTCGCGGCGGCGCTTGTCGTCCACGCCGAGGTACTCGACCCCCAGCGTGCGGCAGTAGGTCTCCTGCAGCGCCGCCACCAGCTCGCCCAGGGTGACGGGCCCCAGACCGCGGAACGACCCGGGGTGGACGATGCGGCCGAGGTCCCGCTCGCTGAAGCCGAACTCCTCGAGGCGCAGCAGCGGGTGCTCGCGGGGGCTCGACCCCAGCGGGTCCAAATCGGCGGCCAGGTGGCCGAGCTCGCGGTAGGAGTGAACCAGGTCGTCCACGGTCGGGGGCGCGGCGGCCGGTCCCCGCCCGCCGGCGAAGTCGAAGCCGGCGAAGACCAGCGCCCAGCGCTCGTCGACGGACCGGGGATCGCGCCGCCAGGCCCGGTACTGGGCCTCGACCCACTCGGGATTCGCCCGGGCGATGAAGTCGAAGTCGGTCATCCGGTCGCGCTCAGTAGGCCGGTGGATCGCTGGCCGGGAAGGAGGCGATCGACCCCTCCTCGACCAGGCCGTCGCGCACGGCCGTCGGCTCGGGGACCGGCGCCCCGGCTGCAGGGGCGAGCGGCGGCCGCGCCTGCCCCGCCAGCAGCGAGCGCACCACGTAGCTCAGGATGTCGCCGTGCCGGTAGTAGGCGGCCTCGGCCGGCGTGTCGATGCGCACGAGCGCGTCGAACTCCACGCGCCGGCCGTCCTCGCCGCGGGCGGTGACGCGCACCTGGGTCCGGCTCCGGCCGGCCGCCGCCACCGCCGCCTCCACGCCCAGCACGTCGAAGGCCTCGCGGCCGGTGAGGCCGAGCGAGGCGGCGCTCTGGCCGGGCGGGAACTGCAGCGGCAGGATCCCCATCCCGACCAGGTTCGAGCGGTGGATGCGCTCGAAGCTCACGGCGATGACCGCCCGCACGCCGAGCAGGCGCGGGCCCTTGGCCGCCCAGTCCCGGCTGGAGCCCGAGCCGTACTCCTTGCCGGCCAGCACGAGGAGCGGGACGCCCTCGGCCTGGTAGCGGACGGCCGCGTCGTAGATGGGCAGCACCTCGCCCGACGGCAGGTGGGTGGTGAAGCCGCCCTCCGTTCCCGGCGCCAGCCGGTTGCGCATCCGCACGTTGGCGAACGTGCCCCGGACCATCACCTCGTGGTTGCCCCGCCGGGCGCCGTACGAGTTGAAGTCGGCCGGCGCCACACCGTGGGCGATGAGCCAGCGGCCGGCCGGCGAGTCGGCCCGGATGCTGCCGGCCGGCGAGATGTGGTCGGTCGTCACCGCGTCGCCCAGCAGGGCCAGCACCCGCGCGCCCCGGATGTCGGACACCACCGCCGGCGCCTGGCGGCTCATGCCGTCGAAGTACGGCGGTCGCTTGATGTAGGTGGAGGCCGGGTCCCAGGCGTAGCGGGCGCCAGCGGGCACCGGCAGCGCCGCCCAGCGCTCGTCGCCCCGGTAGACGTCACGGTACACCTCGCGGAACATCTCCGGACGGACCGAGTCGGCGATGGCCTGCTCGACCTCCTCCGGCGTCGGCCAGACGTCGCGCAGGAACACCGGGCGGCCGTCGCCGCCGATACCGAGGGGCTCGGAGACGAGGTCGACGTCCATGCGGCCGGCCAGGGCGTAGGCCACCACCAGCGGCGGGGACATCAGGTAGTTGGCGCGGACCTCGGAATGGATCCGGCCCTCGAAGTTCCGGTTGCCGGACAGGACCGAGCACACGACCAGGCCGCGCCGCGCGATCTCCCGGGAGATGGCCTCCGGCAGCGGGCCCGAGTTGCCGATGCAGGTCGTGCACCCGTAGCCGACGAGGTGGAAGCCGAGCGCGTCCAGGTAGGGCTGCAGCCCGGCCCGCTCCAGGTAGCGGGTGACGACCTGGGAGCCGGGCGCCAGCGAGGTCTTCACCCACGGCCGGGTGCGCAGCCCGCGCTCCACCGCCTTGCGGGCCAGCAGGCCGGCGGCCAGCATCACCGAGGGGTTCGACGTGTTCGTGCAGCTGGTGATGGCGGCGATGACCACCGCGCCGTGGGTGAGCCCGTCGGCCGACCCGCCGGGCGGTTCCTGCCGGCGGTCCTCGCCCCACACGCCGACGCTGATGGCCGTGCCCGGGGCGCCGACCGCGGCTTCCTTGGTGGCGCGGCCGCCGGACGCCGGGCCCGGC
>DATLZL010000079.1:0-6979 GCA_035574035.1 Binatia bacterium
CGTGCGCGATCTCGGCCACCTCGACGGCCCTCCGCCGGCCGAGGCGGTGCGCCGGCGGCCACACGGCGAGCGCGCAGACCGGGAACAGCAGCCGTCCGGTGAACCGTGCATCGGGGGCGACGATGAGCGCCAGGTGGACCTCCCCGCGCTCCAGCCGGGCCGGCAGGCGCGCGGTGCCGTCCTCGACGAGGTGGACCTCCACGCCGGGGTGCCGGCGACGGTGGTGCGCCAGGAACGGCGCCAGGAGGTTCTCGATCATCTGGGGCGTCGCCCCCACGCGGAGCACGCCGGTGTCCCCGCGCGTCAGCGCCCGCGCCCGGTCCACCACGGCGTCGGCCTCGTCCAGGACGCGCCGGCTGCGTCGGACCAGGTCCTCGCCGTCGGCGGTCAGCTCCACCCGCCGACCGAGGCGGTCGAAGAGCCGCACACCCAGCTCGCGCTCGAGCACGCCGACCTGGCGCGACAGCGCCGGCTGGCTGATGCCGAGGCGGGCGGCGGCCCGGGCGAAGCCGCCCGCCTCCACCACCGCGACCAGGGCCCGGAGATGCCGGAGGTCCACGCCGGCCAACTATAGCGTGGCGGCATCGGAGCCGGGCACGACAATGCATTGGACCGCGCCCCGTCGCGGTCGTATCGTGACGCCAGCCGCCCCGAAGGAGGAGCACCGATGTTCGACCTCGACCGGCTCATCGAAGACTGCCGCGCCGCCCTGACCGGGCCCGCCGGCCACGCCGCCGTCCGCGAGATCGTCGCCCGGACCGTGAGCGAGCCCCGGGCGCTGCTGGCCGCGCTGGGGGCGCCCGAGCGCTCGGCGATCCAGACGCTGCACCGGTCGCCCGAGCTGACGATCCTCAACGTCGTCTGGGCGCCGCGGATGACGATCATGCCCCACGACCACCGGATGTGGGCGGTGATCGGCATCTACACGGGTCGCGAGGACAACCTCTTCTGGCGACGGGTTCCCGGTGGAGCCGGCGGGCGCATCGAGGCCGCCGGCGCACGGGCGCTGGGCGAGCGCGACGCGATGCCGCTGGGCCGCGATATCATCCACTCGGTGACCAACCCGATCGGGCGGCTGACCGGCGCCCTCCACGTCTACGGCGGCGACTTCTTCGGAGTCGCCCGGAGCGAGTGGGACCCGGAGACGCTCGCCGAGCAGCCCTACGACGTGGCCCGGGCCCTGCGTCTGTTCGAGGACGCGAACCGCCGGTGGGAGCCGGCGTGAGGGCGGCGCCGGTCGCCGGCTACAGCAGGGCGCGCACCAGGCCGCCGTCCACCTGCAGCGCCACCCCGGTGACGTAGGAGGCGCGCTCGGAGGCCAGGAACACCAGCACGTCGGCGAACTCCTCGGGGGTGCCGATCCGGCCCAGCGGCACCTCGCGGGCCCCGCGGGCCACGTACTCCTCGATCGGCAGCCCGGCCTGGCGGGCGCCGGAGAGGTAGCGGTCGGTCAGGATGCGCCCCGGGCACACGACGTTGATCGTGATGTTGTCCCGGCCCAGGTCGGGCACCAGCGTCTTGACCAGGCCGAAGACGCCGGGCCGGACGGCGTTGGACAGCAGCAGCCCCTCCACCGGTTGCTTGACCGAGACGGACTGGATGGTCAGGATCCGCCCCCACCGCCGGCGCCGCATGTCGGGCACCACCTCGCGGATCAGGCGGACGACGGAGAGCAGCGAGACCTCGAAGGCCCCGTACCACTGCTCGTCGGTCACCTCGTCCAGGCCGCCGCGCGGGGGCCCGCCGCAGTTGGCGACCAGGATGTCCACGGCCCCGAAGGCGTCGCGGGCGGCCCGCACCACGGTCTTGACGTCGTCGGCCCGGGTGACGTCGGCCGCCACCGCCACCACCTCGCCGCCCGTGCGCCGGCGGATCTCCTCGGCCGCCGCCTGGAGGTCCCGCTCCGTGCGCGCGCACATCACCACCCGGGCGCCCTCGGCGGCGAACGTCATCGCGCACGCCCGGCCCATCCCCTTGCTGGCCGCCGTCACCAGCGCCGTCTTGCCCTTGAGCCCGAGGTCCATCGGCCGCTCCCGTCAGGCCGCCGGCGCCGCCGGCGGCAAAGGTCACTGCGCGCGCAGATGATAGCCGAAGAACTCGGCCACCCGGCGGCGGGCGTCGGCGGCGGCGTGGGGATTCCCGCCGACGGTGGCCCCGCAGCACTCCCCCGGCTTGTGGCTGTTCGCGACGTCGGGCAGGTAGACGCGCGGCTGGCCGGCGTCGTCGAAGTAGTGCACGGCTCCGGGGTAGAGCACGAGCGAGACGTCGGCCCCGCGGGCGCGCATGGCCTCCACCATCGCCCGGCACGGCTCCGGCCGCGTCCAGTCGTCGGCGTCCCCCATGAGCACGAGCAGCGGCCGCACCGCGCGCTCGTGCACGAGCGAGGCGCACCCGCCCGGGTAGAAGGCCACCGCCGCCGCCAGGCCGGGCTCGGGAATCGTGACGCCTCGGCGGCGGGCCCGCTCGAGGCTCGGGCCGTTGACCAGGGCCATCGCGAACACCCCGCCGTTGGACCAGCCCACCACGCCGATCCGGCGCCGGTCGACCTCGGGGAGGCCGTGCAGGTAGCGGAGCGCCCCGACGGCGTCGTCGAGCCGCTCGGTGTTCGGGATGTCGAAGTGGGGCGAGCAGCCGTCGGGGACGGCCCGCGCCGTCCACGAGTCGGGGACGAGCGCGACGTAGCCCCGGTCGCGGAACCATCGCGCCCACTCGAGCGTCGAGCGCAGGACGCCGTGACAGCCGTGCAGCAGGATGACGGCCGGAAACGGGCCGGGACCGGCCGGCCGGTAGACCCGGGCCGGGACCGGTCGCGGCGCGCCGGGGGTGGCGTTGTCGAAGCGGACCGCGCCGGCGCAGCCGGCCAGCCAGAGCCCGATCACCACCCACCCGAGCCGCCGCATCGGCTGGAGCATACGCGAAGGGGCCGGTACAATTCCCGGTCGTGGACGCCGTCCGGGTGATCGTCTACGCCGACTACCTCTGACCCTGGTGCTATCCGGCGGCGGTCCGCCTCCGGAGGCTCGCCGACGACTTCGGCGACCGCCTGCGCGTCGAGCACCGCGCCTTCCCCCTGCGCCCGACGCCCGACCCGAGCGCGCGGTTCCACGGCACCTACCGGGAAGAGGCGTGGGCCCGCTGCGCGGCGATGGCGCGCGAGGACGGCCTCGAGTACACGCCCTGGCCGCATCGCGATCAGTACCCGAACTGGAGCCTGCCGGCCCTGGAGGCGGCCAAGTGCGCCGAGCCCCAGGGGCCTGCGGCCTTCGAGCGCCTGAACCTCGCCCTCTACCGGGCGTTCTTCACCGAGAGTCGCAACATCGCCCGTCCCGACGAGGTCGTGAAGATCGCGGCCGAGTGCGGGCTGGATACCGATCGCTTCCTGGCCGACTACCGTGCCGGCCGCGGACGACCGGCGGTCATCGCCGACTACCGGGCGGCGGTCGAAGACGGTGTCCGCTCCATCCCGACCGTGGTCGTGCCCGATACCGGGAAGGTTCTCGTCGGGCTGGCCGATGCCTCCGCCTACCGGGCGGTGGTGGAGGACGCGATCCGCTGAGTCTCCCCGAACCACCGCTGCTCTGCGGCCACGATCCCACGCCGGGACTCCTGGCCGGGGCCCTGGCCGACGACGGGCGGGCCATGGGCCTGTGGTTTCGCACGCCGGCCGGGCTGAAGACCGAGGTGGTGCCGTTCCAGCCCTTCGCGCTCCTCGCCGACCGCGCGCTGATCGAGGGCGCTCCGGGCGTGGTGGAGGTCGAGGCCCTGGAGGGCGCCGGCGAGCTGCGGTGGCTGGCGCGCTTCGCGGGCTGGCCCGAAGCGCTGGCCGCCCGCGACCTCTGCCGGCAGCGCACGGCGCGCGAGCCGGCGGACCCCGCTGCGCCGTACCGCATGCCGGCCGATCCGATGCACCAGTACCTGCTGCTGAGCGGGCGGACCTCGTTCGGCGGCCTGACGTTCGGCGACCTGCGGCGCCTGGCCCTCGACATCGAAGTGGTGACCGCACCGGGCTTCGAGTTCCCCAGCCCGGCCCGGGCTCAGGACCGCATCGTCGCCGTCGCCCTGGCCGACTCGACCGGCTTCCGCCACGTCATCCGGGGCGACCGTCTGGACGAGCGCGCCCTGCTCGAGGAGTGCGGACGGCTGATCCGCGAGCGGGACCCGGACGTGATCGAGGGGCACAACATCTTCCGCTTCGACCTCGAGTACCTGGCCACGCGGGCCGCCCGGCACGGCGTGACCCTCGACTGGGGCCGGGACGGCAGCGTGCTGACGGCCCGCCCGGCGCGCCTGCAGGTGGCCGAACGCACGGTCACCTACCGCCGCTTCACCGTCGCCGGCCGCCACATCGTGGACACGTGGATCCTGGCGCTGCTGCACGACGTCGGCGCGCGGGACCTCCCGGGGCTGGGGCTCAAGGACATCGCCCGCCACTGGGGTGTGGTCGCGGCGGACCGGACCTACGTGGACGCCGGCGACCTAGCGGGTGAGCTCGCCGCCGACCCCGAGCGGGTCATGGCCTACGCGCTGGACGACGCGGCGGAGACGCTGGCGGTGGCCGGGGTCCTGGCCCCGCCCTACTTCGCCCAGGCCCGCTTGGTGCCCTTCGACTACCAGACGACGGTGCTCCGCGGCGCGGCGGCCAAGATCGACGCGCTCATGCTCCGCGAGTACCTGCACCGGCGCCGGGCGGTGCCACTGCCCCGCCCGGTGACGCCGATCGGCGGCGGCCACGTGGCGCTCTACCGGCAGGGCGTCGGCCGGCCGGCGCTGCACGCCGACGTCCGCTCGCTCTACCCCTCGTTGATGCTGGGCCGCGACATCGTCCCCGCCGTCGACGAGCTGGGGACGTTCCGCGACCTGCTCCGCCACCTGACCGATGTCCGGCTGACCGCACGGCGTCTCAGCCAGGACGCTGCCTCGCCCGCCGAGCGCCAGCATTTCGCCGCGCTGCAGCAGTCGTTCAAGGTCCTCATCAACGCCTTCTACGGCTACCTGGCGTTCAGCCACGGCCACTGGAACGACTGCGCGGCCGCCGACCGCGTCACCGCCGAGGGCCGGGCGATCATCACGCGCATCGTCGAGCGACTGGAGGCCCTGGGCGCGGTGCCGCTGGAGGCCGACACCGACGGCGTCTACTTCGTGCCTCCGCCGGGTCACGACCCCGCCGCGGACGAGGCGCTCCTCGCGTGGATCGCGGCCGACCTGCCGGCCGGGATCCGTCTCGAGCTGGACGGCCGCTACGCCGCCTTCTTCTCCTACAAGCCGAAGACCTACGCCGCGTTGGACGAGCGCGGCCGTCTCACCGTCAAGGGTTCGGCCTTCCGGTCACGGGGCCTGGAGCCGTTCCAGCGCCGCCTCATGGAAGAGATTTTGCGCGCGCTGCTGGAGGGGCGGGGTGCCGAGGCGCGGGTCGTGGTGGAGCGATGGCTGGCCGACTTCGCGGCCCGGCGCGTGCCGCTGCGACTCTTCACGCGGACCGAGACGCTGACCGAGACGGCCGAGACGTATCGGGAACGGGTGGCGGCCGGCCTCCGTCATGCATCGGCGGCCTACGAGCTCGCCCTGGCGGCCGGCCGCGACTGGCAGCCGGGCGACCAGGTCTCGTACTACGTGGCCGGACGGGGCACCGACATCGCCGTCACCGAGCGCGCCCGACTGGCCAGCCGGTGGGATCCCGCGCACCCGGACGAGAACGTCGAGTACTACCAGGCCCGGGTCCGCGAAATCTGGGAACGCTTCCGCCCCTTCGCCGACGACGACGGGCTGCGGGCGCCGAGCGTCGAGGAGCCCTCGCCCCAGCTGGACCTGTTCTGAACGATCAGCGGCGCCAGCCGCCGCCGCCTCCCGGCCGGCCGGGCCGCCCGGCTCCGCCCCGCTCGCCCCCACCACCGCGCTGCGGCTGCGGCCGCGCCTCGTCCACCACCAGATTGCGGTCCCGGAAGAGCCGGCCGTTCAGCATCTCGATGGCCTTGGCCGCCTCTTCCTTGGTCGCCATCTCGACGAAGCCGAACCCACGGGGGCGGCCCGTGAACTGGTCCGTGATGATGCGCACGGTCTCCACGGTGCCGGCCTGCGCGAACAGCTCGCGCAGGTCCTCCTCCGTGGCCTGGAACGAAAGGTTGCCGACGAAGAGCTTTGCGGGCATCGCACGGACCTCCTGCCCTCACGAGGAGCGGCGGCGGACTGGGACATTGAGCCTACTGGTGGGCCAAGATTAGTGACAGGAGGTAACGCCTGTCAAGGTGGGTGCCTGGCCGGATTGCCCCACCTGGCGGCCCCGCCGGGCCGCCCGTCGTCAGAGATACACGCCCCGGGTCGCCCCCCCGTCCACCGTGATGCAGAGACCCGTCAGGAACGAAGCCCGGGCCGAGACGAGGAAGCACACGAGGTCGGCCACGTCCTCGGGCGTGGCGATGCGGCCAAGCGGGTAGGCGCGCTCGGCTTCCGCCTGCATCGCCTCCGGCGACTTGCCGGCGGCGGCCGCCTGCTGGGCCATCAGCGCCGACCAGCGCTCGGTCCGCGTCGCCGCCGGCGAGACGGCGGTGACGAGGATCCCGTGCGGCGCCCCGAGATCGGCCAGGCCCTTGGTGAAGTTCACCAGGGCCGCGTTGGCGGCGCCGCCCGGCAGGTAGGTCGGTGTCGGGTTGCGGGCCGCCGCGCCGATGACGTTGCAGATCCGCCCGCCGCCCTGGGCGCGCATGAGGGGGAACACCGCGCGCGAAAGGCGGATGTAGCCGAGGAGCTTCAGGCTCCAGTCCTCGATCCACTGCTGGTCCGGGATGGTCAGGAAGTCGCCCCCGCGGATCGCGCCGGCGTTGTTGACGAGGATGTCGATGCGACCCAGCCGGCGCTGGGCCTCCTCGGCCGTGCGCGAGACCTCGTCCAGGCGGCTCAGGTCCGCCGCCAGGGCGAGCACGTCGGCGCCGGCCTCCTTGCCCACCTCGCCCGCCGCCGCCTCCACGCGCGCGGGGTCGCGGGC
>DATLZL010000080.1:0-5843 GCA_035574035.1 Binatia bacterium
CGTCCTGCGCCGCCGCAAGCGCCTGGTGGTGTTCTCGTTCCTCCTCGCCGCCGTGACGCTGGTGCCGGCAGCGATCTACCTGTCCAAGGAACCGCCGCGTTTCCGCAGCTCGGCCACCGTGCTCCTGGAGGCTCGGCCGGATCGGGTGCCGGTGTTCCAGGAGTTCTCGCCGTTCCGACCCCTGCCGGTCCAGCTGGCGATCCTGCACAGCCGGAGCCTGGCCGAGTCCGTCCTCGACAACCTGCCTCGGGCGGCCGTGGACGACCTGCTTGACCGCCCCTACTACTTCGACCTGATGGCTGCGTTGAGCGACCTGTACGCCCGTCTGCGCGGCTGGACACCCGAGGTTCCGAACCCCCGTCGCCGGGCGTTGCTGGAGCTCCAGTACGGGCGGGTCAAGTTCGAGTCCAAGGGAGACGGCCTGGTCGTCATTACCGCCGAGGCCTCCAAGCCCCAGGTCGCCGTCGACATCGTGAGCACCTACGTCGAGGCCCTCATCGCTCGCACGCGCTCCTTCAACATCGACGACGCGCGGACGGCCCGCGAGTTCCTCGAGCAGCAGCTGGCCGACGTCAAGCGGAACCTGCAGGCGGCGGAGGAGTCGCTCCGGACGTTCACGGCGGTCCACGGCGGCGTCAAGGTGCCCGACCGAAGCCAGGCTGTCGTCGCCCAGCTCTCTCAGGCCGAGACCGCCCTCAGCGAGATGGCCGCTAGCCGCCGGATGATCGAAGTCCGGTTGGCGGCGCTCCGCGAGAAGGCCCAGTCCCAGAAGCCGACGCCTTCGGCGCCGGCCACCCCGGCGGCGCCGCGACCGGTCTCGGCCGAGGTCCAGCGCCTCCGGACCCAGCTGGCCCAGCTCGAAAGCTCGCTCCTCGACCTGAAAACCCGGTTCACCGACGAGCACCCGCGGGTCCTGCTCGTCAAAGAGCGGATCGCCGAGGTCCAGCGCGACCTCGGCGCCGCCGTCAAGGAGGCGACGGTCGTCACGCCGGCGCCGGCTGTCGTGCCGCCCGACGAGCGGGTCGGCTTCGCCCAGCAGGTCGTCGCGCTGGAGACGGCCCTGCACACCGTCACCGCCCAGGAGGAGGCGATGCGCAAGCAGGTGGAGAGCCTGCGCCAGAGCCTCACCGGCCTGTCGCGGAGCGAGCTCGAGTACAGCCGGCTGGTCCGCGAGGTGGAAAGCAACCGCAACCTGCACGCGCTGATCACCGACAAGCTCACTGCGGCCCGCATCCGGGAGCAGGGCGAGATGAAAGTCGTCAAGGTCATCGACCCCGCGTCCTATCCGATCCCGGTGCCGAGCCAGAAGCGCGTGCGGTTCCTGGCGGCGGCGCTGCTGCTGGTCCTGGGTGCGAGCGCCGGCGTGCCGGCGGCGGCCGAATGGGTCAACCGGGCCGTGGAAACCGAAGACGACGTGGAAGCCGCCACGGGATTGCCGGTCCTGGCCGTCCTTCCCCGGGTCCGCTCGGGGCCGCCCCGGCTTCTCCCGGTGCCCGCCACCCGGCGCCTGGCCCGGGCGGACGACACCTTCATTTTCAGCGAAGCGGTCCGCAACCTGAGTGCGACCGTCCAACTGGCCCTGCGGACCGACGGGCCCCGCCGGCTTCTGGTCGCGAGCCCCATGCCCGGCGAGGGCAAGTCCATGCTGGTGCTCAACCTCGGGATGGCGTTTGGGGAGGCCGGTCACCGGGTGGTGATGGCCGACACCGACTTCCTGCGTCCGACGCTCGAGCGCCAGCTGAAGATCGAGGCCGCCACCGGCCTGGCTGACGCCCTGCAGTCGCAGTGCGGAATCGAGCAGGCCCTGGTGAAGGTGGGTGACACCACCTGGATCGCTCCCCGCGGCCAGTCGCTGCCGCCCCAGGTGCGCGGCATGCTGGGCACCACGCGCCTGCGGGCCCTGATGGCGGACCTGACCCAGCACGGGGATGTCATTCTTTGCGATTCGTCCCCGGTGCTGCTCACCCCGGACAACCTGTTCCTGGCCGGGGCGGTCGACGCCGTCATCCTGGTGGCCCGCGCCGGGAAGACGACGTGCCGGGAGCTCACCCGGGCCAAAGCCCTGCTGGAGGCCGCCGGCGGCCGTCTGCTCGGCGTTGTCATCAACGAGATGCCGGCCTCGGCCCTGCGACGTCACTACGACCGCTACTACCGGGCCTACTACCACAAACGAGAGGCATGATGAGCGACCACGCACAGAACCTCGCCGACAAACTGGCGCGAGCCGACGCCCACGTCGTGGTGGTCGGGCTCGGGTATGTGGGTCTCCCCCTGGCCGCCGCCTTCGGGCGCGCCGGCTTCCGGGTGACCGGCGTCGACGTGGATCTCGAGCGGGTGAGCCGGGTCAACGCCGGCCGCTCGTACATCGGCGACGTCGCCGACCAGGACCTCGGGCCCCTGGTCCTGGGCGGCCGGCTGCGGGCCACGACCGGCTTCGAAGCGGCGGCGGACGCCGACGCGGTCGTCATCTGCGTGCCGACCCCGCTGCGCAAGAGCAAGGAGCCGGACATCTCATTCATCCTGGCGGCGATGGACGGCCTCCTGTCCTGGCTCCGGGCCGGCCAGCTCCTGGTGCTCGAAAGCACCACCTATCCCGGAACCACCGAGGAAGTCCTGCAGCCCCGGCTCGAGGCGCGCGGCTTCGTGATCGGACACGACTTCTTCCTCGCCTTCTCCCCGGAACGGGTCGACCCCGGCAACCGCGCCTTTACCACCGCCAACATCCCCAAGGTGGTAGGCGGCGTCACGGCGACCTGCACCCGGCTGGCCGCCGCGCTCTACGGCCGGATCACGGAGCGCGTGCACTCGGTGTCGAGTCCCCGCGTGGCGGAGACCGCCAAGCTGCTGGAGAACACGTTCCGGTCGGTCAACATCGCGCTGGCCAACGAACTGGCCCTGGCCTGCCGGGCGCTCAAGGTCGACCCGTGGGAGGTCATCGAGGCGGCGGCCACCAAGCCCTTCGGGTTCATGCCGTTCTACCCGGGCCCCGGTACCGGCGGCCACTGCATCCCGCTCGACCCGCTCTACCTGTCCTGGAAGGTCCGGCTCAACGGCTTCGAGACGCGGTTCATCGCCCTGGCCGACGAAATCAACCACTCGATGCCCCGGCACGTCGTCGGCCTGGTGACCGATGCGCTCAACGACCGGGGCCGGTGTGTCCGCGGTGCCCGCATCCTCATCCTCGGCGTGACCTACAAGCGCGACGTCGCCGACGTTCGGGAGTCGCCCGCCCTCGAGATCATCCGGCTCCTGGAGGAGAAGGGCGCCGAGATCGACTACTCGGATCCCCTCGTTCCGGAGCTGCACGTCGGGGACCGGAAGCTCAGCGCCCGGCCGCTCAGCCGCGCCACCCTGGCCGCGGCGCACTGCGTGGTGATCGTGACCGACCACCAGGCCTTCGACTACGACCTGATCGCCCGGGAGGCGCCCCTGATCGTGGACGTGCGGAACGCGCTCCGCGGCCGGCGGGCGCAGGCGCGGAACGTCGTGACGCTCTGATGCTCAACGCGCTCACGTTCGACGTCGAGGAATACTTCCAGGTCGAGGCCTTCCGCCGCCTGGTGGCGATGGAGGACTGGTCGCGGCTGCCGCCTCGAGTCGCCGACAGCACCCGCCGCCTGCTCGACCTGCTCGACGCCCGGGGCGTCTCCGCGACCTTCTTCGTGGTCGGCTGGGTGGCCGAGCGCCACCCCGACCTCGTCCGCGAGATCGAGCGGCGCGGCCACGAGCTCGGCTGCCACGGCTATGCTCACCGGCCGGTCTGGGCGATGAGCCGACCCGAGTTCCGCGGCGACCTCCGCCGGGCGCGACAGGCCATCGAGGACGCGGCCGGGCGTCCGGTCCGGGGCTACCGGGCCCCCACCTGCTCGATCGTGGCCAGCACGCGCTGGGCGCTGGAGGTGCTGGCCGAGGAGGGGCTCCGATACGACTCGAGCATCTTCCCGATCCGCCACGACCGCTACGGGATCCCGTCCGCGCCCCGCGTCCCGCACCGGATCACCCTGCCGGGTGGCGCCGACATCGTCGAGTTTCCAATGAGCACGCTCCGGATCGCCGGGCAGAATGTCCCCTTCTGCGGCGGCGGTTACTTCCGCCTGGCTCCCTACGAACTGGTCCGCGCCGGCCTCCGGCACCTGAACCGTCAGGGGATCCCGGGCATGGTGTACCTGCACCCCTGGGAGATCGACCCCGCCCAGCCGCGACTGCCGGTGCGAGGTCTCACCCGGTTCCGGCACTACGTGAATCTGGCCCGCACGGAGTCCAAGCTCGGCCGCCTGCTCGAGGCCTTCGCCTTTGCCCCCGCCGGGCGAGTGCTGGAGGCGGCCGGTTTCTGCGAGGTGGCGGCGTGAACGTCGCGGCCGTCGTGGGCGCCCGACCCAATTTCGTGAAGATCGCGCCGATCGTCGCCGAGATGCGCCAGTACCCCGAGTTCCGGTGCACGCTCGTGCACACCGGCCAGCACTACGACGGCAACATGTCGAGCCGGTTCTTCGCCGAGCTGGACATCCCCGAGCCAGACGTCAACCTCGGTGTCGGCTCCGGCCCGGCGGTCACCCAGACTGCCGAGATGATGACCCGGCTGGCCCCGGTCCTCAAACGTGTCCACCCCGACCTGGTCCTGGTCGTCGGCGACGTCACCTCCACCCTGGCCGGGGCGCTGACGGCAGCCAAGATGGGCCTCCCGCTCGCCCACGTCGAGGCCGGGCTGCGCAGCTTCGACCGCACGATGCCGGAGGAGATCAACCGGCTGCTGACCGACACCGTGGCCGACTACTGCTTCACCACCGAGCCGTCGGCCAACGAGAACCTCGCGCGGGAGGGCGTGCCGCCGGCCCGGATCCATCACGTCGGCAATGTGATGATTGACACGCTGTTCCGGTTCCGCGAGCGGGCGGCTGCCTCCCCCATCGTGGAGACGCTGGGGTTGGTCCCCCGCGGATTCGCCGTCCTGACGCTGCATCGTCCGGCGAACGTCGACGACCCCCAGGCGCTGGCCCGGACGCTCGCCGCCATCCAGTGTGTCGCGCGCGACGTGCCGGTCGTCTTCCCCGTCCACCCGCGCACCCGCAGCGGGCTGGACGCGGTCCTCGGGGCACCGGCGAACCGCACGGGCCTGCGGCCGATCGAACCCCTCGGGTACCTCGACTTCGTCCAGCTCATGAGCAGTGCAGCCGCCGTCCTGACCGACTCCGGAGGAATTCAGGAGGAGACCACCGCGCTCGGTGTTCCGTGCCTCACGCTCCGTCCCACGACGGAACGCCCCATCACCGTGACGCAGGGGACCAACCGGGTCGTGGGCACCGACCCCGGTCGGATCGCCGCCGCCTGGGCCGAGATCCGGCGCGGGCAGTGGCCGAGCGGACGGCTGCCTGAGCTCTGGGACGGCAAGGCCGCATCGCGCATCGTGCGCGTGCTTTTGGGCCATGGAAATCGCTGAGCTCCGGTCCGAAACCGTCGAGTGGGACGCCTTCGTCCGGACCTCGGACGAGGGATCGCCCTTCCATCTGGTCGCCTGGAAGCGCGCGGTCGAGGAAGCCTTCGGCCTCCGCGCGCACTACCTGCTGGCCCGGCGAGCGGGCCGGATCGAGGGCGTGCTGCCGTTGTTCGAGACCAGGGGACTCCTCGGCGGCCGGGCCCTGATCTCGGTCCCCTACGCGGTGTACGGGGGCATCTGCGCCGCCACGCGCGACGCGCGGCGAGCCCTGGTCGAGGCGGCGGCGGCGCTGGGCCGGGCGCGGGGCGCCGCGTACGTCGAGCTGCGCCAGCGGCGCGATCTGGGCCTCGGCCTGCCGACCAAGGACCTCTACGTCACCTTCACCCGAGCCATCGCCAAGAGCGACGAG
>DATLZL010000081.1:0-5843 GCA_035574035.1 Binatia bacterium
CGTCCTGCGCCGCCGCAAGCGCCTGGTGGTGTTCTCGTTCCTCCTCGCCGCCGTGACGCTGGTGCCGGCAGCGATCTACCTGTCCAAGGAACCGCCGCGTTTCCGCAGCTCGGCCACCGTGCTCCTGGAGGCTCGGCCGGACCGGGTGCCGGTGTTCCAGGAGTTCTCGCCCTTCCGGCCGCTGCCCGTGCAGCTGGCGATCCTCAACAGCCGGAGCCTGGCCGAGTCCGTCCTCGACAACCTGCCCCGGGCGGCGGTGGACGACCTGATCGAGCGACCGTACTACTTCGACCTCGCGGCCGCGCTCAACGACCTGTACGCCCGGCTGCGCGGCTGGGCGCCCGAGGTGCCGAACCCCCGGCGCCAGGCCCTGCTCGAGCTCCAGTACGGGCGGATGAAGTTCGACTCCAAGGGCGACGGCCTGGTGGTCATCACCGCCGAGGCCTCGAAGCCCCAGGTGGCCGTGGATCTCGTGAGCACCTACGTCGAGGCCCTCATCGCCCGCACGCGGTCCTTCAACATCGACGACGCACGGACGGCCCGGGAGTTCCTCGAGCAGCAGCTGACCGACGTCAAGCGCAACCTGCAGGCCGCCGAGGAGTCGCTCCGGGCCTTCAACGCCGTGCACGGCGGCGTCAGGGTCCCCGACCGGAGCCAGGCGGTGATGGCCCAGCTCACGCAGGCCGAGACCGCGCTCAGCGAGATGGCGGCCAGCCGGCGGATGATCGAGGTTCGGCTGGCGGCGCTCCGGGAGAAAGCCCAGAGCCAGAAGCCAGCCCCCGGCGCCCAGGCCGGTCCGTCGGCCCCCCGGCCGGTCTCGCCGGAAATCCAGCGTCTCCGGGCCCAGCTGGCCCAGCTCGAGGGCTCGCTGCTGGACCTGAAGACCCGCTTCACCGACGAGCACCCGCGCGTGGTCCTGGTCAAGGAGCGCATCGCCGAGGTGCAGCGGGACCTGGGTGCCGCGGTCAAGGAGACGACCGTCGTCACGCCGGCTCCGGCCGCCGTGCCGCCCGAGGAACGCGTCGGCTTCGCCCAGCAGGTCGTGGCGCTCGAGACGGCGCTCCACACGGTCACGGCTCAGGAGGAGGCGGTGCGCAAGCAGGTCGAGAGTCTGCGCCAGAGCCTCACCGGCCTGTCTCGCGGCGAGCTCGAGTACAGCCGGCTAGTGCGGGAGGTCGAGAGCAACCGGAACCTCCATGCGCTCATCACCGACAAGCTGACAGCGGCCCGTATCCGGGAGCAGGGCGAGATGAAGGTCGTCAAGGTCATCGACCCGGCGTCCTACCCGATCCCGGTGCCCAGCCAGAAGCGCGTGCGGTTCATGGCCGCGGCCCTACTGGTGGTCCTGGGTGCGGCGCTAGGAGTCCCAGCGGCGGCCGAGTGGTTCAACCGGACGGTCGAGACGGAGGACGACGTGGAGCGGGCCACCGGCCTGCCGGTCCTCGCCGTCCTGCCCCACATCCGGTCCGGCCCCCCCCGGCTCCTCACCGTCGCCGCGACTCGCCGCCTCGCCCGCGTGGATGAAAACTTCATCTTCAGCGAGGCCGTCCGGAACCTGACCGCCACCGTCCAGCTGGCCCTGCGGACCGACCCACCCCGCCGGCTGTTGGTTGCCAGCCCGATGTCCGGCGAGGGCAAGTCCATGCTGGTCCTGAACCTCGGGATGGCCTTCGGGGAGGCGGGCCACCGCGTTGTGCTGGCCGACACCGACTTCCTGCGTCCCTCTCTGGAGCACCAGCTCAAGATCGAGGCCCCGACCGGGCTCGCCGACGCCCTGCAGTCGCAAGCCGGAATCGGGGAGGCTCTGGTGAAGGTCGGCGAGACGATCTGGGTCGCGCCACGTGGGCACTCGTTGCCGCCCCAGGTGCGAGGCATGCTCGGCACCGGGCGTCTCCGGGCGCTGATCGAGGACCTGGCGAGCCATGGGGACGTCATCCTCTGCGATTCCTCGCCGGTGCTGCTCGCCCCCGACAACCTATTCCTGGCCGGCGTCGTCGACGCCGTCATCTTGGTGGCCCGCGCCGGGAAGACGACGTGTCGGGAGCTCACCCGGGCCAAAGCCCTGCTGGAGGCCGCCGGCGGCCGTCTGCTCGGCGTTGTCATCAACGAGATGCCGGCCTCGGCGCTGCGCCGCCACTATAACCGCTACTACCGGGCCTACTACCACCACCGGGAGACGTGATGACGGACCACGCGCGGATCCTCGCGGACAAGCTGGAGACGGCCGACGCCCACGTCCTGGTCGCGGGCCTCGGCTACGTCGGGCTCTCCCTGGCCGTCGCGCTCGGGCGGGCGGGCTTCAGGGTCACTGGCGTCGACGTGGACCTGGAGCGGGTGAGCCGTGTGAACGCGGGCCAGTCCTACATCGGCGACGTGGCGGACGAGGAGCTGCACCAGCTGGTCGCCGACGGACGGCTCCGGGCCACCATAGGCTTCGAGGGCGCCGCCGGCGCGGACGCCCTCGTGATCTGCGTGCCCACCCCGCTGCGCAAGAGCAAGGAGCCGGACATCTCGTTCATCCTGGCGGCGATGGACGGCCTGCTGCCCTGGCTCCGGCCGGGCCAGCTGCTGGTCCTCGAGAGCACCACCTACCCCGGCACCACCGAGGAGGTCCTGCAGCCGCGACTGGAGGCGCGCGGCTTCGTGATGGGGCGCGACTTCTTCCTGGCCTTCTCCCCGGAGCGGGTGGATCCCGGTAACCGGACCTTCACCACCGCCAACATCCCCAAGGTGGTGGGCGGCGTCACCCCATCCTGCACCCGGCTGGCGGCCGCGCTGTACGGTCGCGTCACCGAGCGCGTGCACACCGTCTCGAGCCCGCGGGTGGCGGAGACGGCGAAGCTGCTGGAGAACACCTTCCGATCGGTCAACATCGCCTTGGCCAACGAGCTGGCGCTGGCCTGCCGGGCTTTGCGGGTGGACCCCTGGGAAGTCATCGAGGCAGCCGCCACCAAGCCCTTCGGCTTCATGCCCTTCTACCCGGGGCCGGGCACCGGCGGCCATTGCATCCCGCTCGACCCGCTCTATCTGTCATGGAAGGTCCGCCTCAACGGCTTCGAGACGCGGTTCATCGCGCTGGCCGACGAGATCAACCACGCCATGCCCCGCCACATCGTGGGCCTGGTGACGGACGCGCTGAACGACCGCGGGCGGTGCGTCCGCGACGCCCATATCCTGATCCTCGGGGTGACCTACAAGCGGGACGTCGCCGACGTCCGGGAGTCGCCGGCCCTGGAGATCATCCGGTTGCTGCAGGACAAGGGTGCCCGGATCAGCTACTCGGACCCGCTGGTCCCGGAGCTGCAGGTCGGCGACCGCAAGCTCGCCGCCCTGCCGCTCACCCGCGCCACCCTGACCGCCGCCGACTGCGCGGTGATCGTGACCGACCACCGGGCCTTCGACTACGACCTGATCGCGCGCGAGGCGCCCCTGATCGTGGACGTCCGCAACGCCCTGCGGGAGCGGAGGGCGCAGGCCCGGCACGTCGTGACCCTATGATGCTGAACGCCCTCACGTTCGACGTCGAGGAGTACTTCCAGGTCGAGGCCTTCCGCAGGCTGGTGGCGATGGAGGACTGGCCGCGGTTGCCGTCCCGCGTGGGCGAGAGCACCCGCCGCCTGCTCGACCGGCTCGAGGCCCGCGGCGTGTCGGCGACTTTCTTTGTGGTCGGTTGGGTGGCCGACCGCGACCCGGCCCTGGTCCGCGAGATCGCGCGGCGCGGCCACGAGCTCGGATGCCACGGCTACGCCCACCGGCCGATCTACGCCATGAGCCGGGCGGAGTTCCGCGACGACCTCCGCCGGGGCCGACAGGCGATCGAGGACGCGAGCGGCCGTCCGGTCTCTGCCTACCGCGCCCCGACCTGCTCGGTCGTCGAGAGCACACGCTGGGCGCTGGAGGTCCTGGCTGATGAGGGTTTCCGCTACGACTCCAGCATCTTCCCCATCCGCCACGACCGCTATGGCATCCCGTCGGCGCCCCGCGTCCCCCACCGGATCGCGCTTCCCGGCGGCCGGGAGATCGTCGAGTTCCCGATGAGCACGCTGCGGCTGGCCGGCCAGAACCTCCCCTTCTGCGGGGGCGGTTACTTCCGGCTGGCGCCCTACGAGCTCGTGCGGGCCGGCCTGCGGCGGCTCAACCGCCAGGGCGTCCCGGGCATGGTCTACCTGCACCCGTGGGAGATCGACCCGGCTCAGCCGCGACTGCCGCTCCGCGGCCTCGCGCGCTTCCGGCACTACGTCAACCTGGCCGGCACCGAGAGCAAGCTCGTCCGGCTGCTCGATGATTTCGCCTTCGCGCCCGCCGGGCGGGTGCTGGAGGCCGCCGGTTTCTGCGAGGTGGCGGCATGAAAGTCGCCGTGGTCGTCGGCGCCCGCCCCAACTTCGTCAAGATCGCGCCGATCGTGGCCGAGATGCGGCAGTACACGCAGTTTCAGTGGACGCTCATCCACACCGGCCAGCACTACGACGGCAACATGTCCGGGCGGTTCTTCGCCGAGCTCGAGATCCCCGAGCCGGACGTGAACCTCGGCGTGGGCTCGGGTCCGGCCCTGACGCAGACCGCCGAGATCATGGCCCGACTGGCGCCGGTCCTGGAGCGGGCCCGACCCGACCTGGTACTCGTGGTCGGCGATGTCAACTCGACGCTGGCCGGCGCCCTGGCCGCGGTCAAGATGGGCATCCCGCTGGCCCACGTCGAGGCCGGACTGCGCAGCTTCGACCGGACGATGCCGGAGGAGATCAACCGGCTGCTGACCGACGCCGTCGCCGACTATTGCTTCACCAGCGAGCCGTCGGCCAACGAGAACCTCGCGCGGGAGGGCGTGCCGCCGGCCCGGATCCATCACGTCGGCAATGTGATGATTGACACGCTGTTCCGGTTCCGCGAGCGGGCGGCTGCCTCCCCCATCGTCGAGACGCTGGGGTTGGTCCCCCACAAGTTCGCCGTCCTGACGCTGCACCGTCCGGCGAACGTCGACGACCCCCAGGCGCTGGCCCGGACGCTCGCCGCCATCCAGTGTGTCGCGCGAGACGTGCCGGTCGTCTTCCCCGTCCACCCGCGCACCCGCAGCGGGCTGGACGCGGTCCTCGGCGCACCGGCGAACCGCGCGGGCCTGCGGCCAATCGAACCCCTCGGATACCTGGACTTCGTCCAGCTCATGAGCAGTGCGGCCGCCGTCCTGACCGACTCCGGAGGGATTCAGGAGGAGACCACCGCGCTCGGTGTTCCGTGCCTCACGCTCCGTCCCACGACGGAACGCCCCATCACCGTCATGCAGGGGACCAACCGGATCGTGGGCACCGACCCCGGTCGGATCACCGCCGCCTGGGCCGAGATCCGGCGCGGGCAGTGGCCGAGCGGACGGCTGCCTGAGCTCTGGGACGGCAAGGCCGCATCGCGCATCGTGCGCGTGCTTTTGGGCCATGGAAATCGCTGAGCTCCGGTCCGAAACTGTCGAGTGGGACGCCTTCGTCCGGACCTCGGACGAGGGATCGCCCTTCCATCTGGTCGCCTGGAAGCGCGCGGTCGAGGACGCCTTCGGCCTGCGCGCCCATTACCTGATGGCCCGGCGGCAGGGGCGGATTGAGGGGGTGTTGCCGCTGTTCGAGACACGGGGACTCCTGGGCGGCCGGGCCCTGATCTCGGTCCCCTACGCGGTGTACGGGGGCATCTGCGCCGCCACGCGCGACGCGCGGCAAGCGCTGGTCGAGGCGGCGGCGGCGCTGGGCCGGGCGCGGGGCGCCGCGTACGTCGAGCTGCGCCAGCGGCGCGATCTGGGCCTCGGCCTGCCGACCAAGGACCTCTACGTCACCTTCACCCGAGCCATCGCCAAGAGCGACGAG
>DATLZL010000082.1:0-7048 GCA_035574035.1 Binatia bacterium
CGCGTCTCCGGGGCGCCAGCCTGACGGCGTGGCGATCCAGCCGCCCAGCGTGGCCGCCGCGTGGGCCCCGCCCGGCGCGCCCGCGCGGAGGAGGAGCGCCCCCGCCGCCAGCACCAGCAGGGTGGCGATCCCCGAGGCCACGGTCAGCCGGCGCACCGCACCCTCCCCAGCGCCCGCAGCAGCGCCGTGTCGAACGCCATCAGGAACAGGAACGTCAGGAGGAAGTTCACCGTGCCGTTGAACTGGTGATAGACGGTGTGCAGCGTCCAGGGTCCCAGGTAGTAGGCGGCGGCCACGGTGGTGGTGATCCGCACGATGTTGGAAAAGATGGCGATCGGCAGCGTGGCGGCGATGAGCAGCCCACGGTAGGCGGCCGGCCGCGGGCTGAAGTAGGCGTAGGCCACGCCCAGGGAGAGCAGCGCGGCGATGGCCGGGATGCTCGAGCAGTCGTCCGCGACCTCCAGGGTGAGGGCGGGCAGGTGGAGCATGAAGCCGTCGCGGAACACGGGCACCCCGAGCCAGCGGACCAGTTCGGCCGACACCGCGGCGTCCAGCAGGCGCGACTGGTACATCACGAGCTTCAGCGTGGACCAGGGCAGCGGCACCATGAAGAACAGGTAGGCGATCGGCACCCACAGCAACCTGGCGACCGCCCCGCCGGCCACGAACCACACGAGCCCGCCCAGGGTGAGGGGCAGCGAGAGGCGGGCCACGAACGGCTCCTGGCCGAGGACGCCGATCACGAGCGCGGCCAGGCCAGCCACGAGCAGCGGCAGGCCGAGCAGCGAGGGGCGGACCGGCGTTCGGGCCAGGCGGTCGCGGCGGATCCAGGCCAGGTAGGCGGCGATCAGCGGGATGGCGAAGCCGTGCGAGAGGCTCGGGAACTCCGACCACTCGCGGGCCAGGTCCGGGACCAGCGGGGCGTACAGGGCCAGGGCCAGGGCCGCCGGCGGGGCCAGCCAGAGCCAGGCGCGCGGGGCGGCCAGCGTGATCACGTCGTCGCCTCCCGCGGGAGCCGGATCATGAACGTGGTGCCCTGGCCCTCCTTGGTCGACACCTCGATCGTGCCGCCGTGAGCCTCGACGATCGTCTTGGCGTGGTAGAGGCCGACGCCCCAGCCGCCCTTCTTGGTGGTCCGGAACGGGGCGAACAGCGAGGTCCGCAGGAACTCGGCCGGGATGCCGCAGCCGGTGTCGGTCACCTCGACCACCCCCCAGCGCCCGTCCTCGTACGTCTTGACGGTGACCTCGCCCTCGCCGGCGATGGCCTCCATGCCGTTGATGACGAGGTTCTGCACCACCCTGGCCAGGGCCTCCGCATCGCCCCGGAGGCCGGCCGCCGGCCCGAGTTCGGTCCGCAGCCGGATGCCTCGCCGCGGGGACAGGCCGCCCACGGCGTCCTGGACCACGGCCGGCAGGCTCAGGGGCGCCCACGTGGCGCCGGGCGCCTCGCGGGAGGAGGCCAGGCGGGCCAGGAGCGCCTTCATCCGCTCGACGGTCCGGGACAGGGTCTTGATGGCGTCGCGCTGGAACTCCGGGTCGTCGAAGTTGGCCAGCGCGTTCTGGCTCAGCAGCGACAGGGCGGCGATGGAGTTCTTCAGGTCGTGCACCACGAAGGACGTGAGCCGGTGGAAGGCCTCGAACTCGCGCGCCTGAGCCAGGCTCTCGGACAGGCGGGCGGTCACCAGGGCCCCGGCCGCCTGCTCGGCGACCGTGGCCAGGAACTGGCGGTCCTCCAGGTTGTACGGCGCGCGGGTCCGCTCCGGCCCGAGCAGCATCAGGCCCACCAGGTCGCCCCGCCAGCGCAGCGGGACCACCGCGCCGCCCTCGGCGAGTGTCTCGTGCAGCTCGCGATCCACCAGCAGGGCGCCGAGGGGTCCGTTGCCGTTCTCCACGATCTCGGGCTCGCCGCGGGCCGCCAGGTCGGCGGCCAGCCCCGCCGGCAGCTCGAGGGTCGCCGGGGGTTGCCAGGGCCCGTGGACGGCCGCACGTTCCCCGTGGCCGGTGCGCGGGCCGGCCAGATAGAGCACGCCGCGCGTGGCGCCCACCGCGTCGGCGACCCCGCTCAGGAGGGCGGGGGCCAGCTGGTCGAGCGTCACCAGGGAGCCGAGCCGCTTGGTGAAGGCGATCCACTGCTCGCGGTAGTCGTACTTGGTCCGGTAGAAGTGCAGCGCGATGAAGCGCTTGAGCCGCCAGCGGATGTCTTCCGACAGCAGGAGGACGCCGAGGGCCAGCGCCGAGGCGAAGATGACGAGCGTGCCCCAGAACAGCGCCTCGGCCACCCCCAGGTGGTCCAGCAGCCAGCCGAGCACGCCCACGACGAACAGGTAGGCACCGAGGGTGCCGACCACCACCGAGCGGAAGACGACCTGCCGCGAGACGGCGAGCCCGCCGGCCAGCAGCCCCTGGCGTCGCAGCGCGACCCCGGTCAGCAGCCCGCCCAGTGTCACCGCCACCGCCTGCGCCGCCAGGTACGAGGCCAGCACGGTGTGGAACAGCAGCACCTGGGCCTGGAAGTAGAACCGGACGGCGAAGATCGCCCCCAGGCCGAGCGCGAGGTACTTGGTCCGCCAGCGCTCGGTGGCGCGCGAGCGTCGCAGGGCGGCCTCCAGACCGGCCAGGACGGCCACGGTCAGCAGGAGCTCGGCGATCACCGCGGCCCGCCCTCCGGTGTCGAGCCGCGCGGCGTAGAACGCCCCGGTCACGTCGGCGATGAGGTACGGAGGCGCCGTCGCCGCCACGGTGCCGAGTCCGGCCGTGACCAGGCCGAGACCACCCAGGGCCAGGCGCCAGCCGCGCGCCAGACGCGCCGCCGGCTGCAGGAAGAGGACCACGAAGACGGCCCACGCGCAGGCGACGAGCAGGCCGGCCACCGTCCACGCCCGCAGGCCCAGATCGCGGTCGGCAGGCGTCTCGGTGGCCGCCACGAGCCAGATCCCGACGGCCGACTCGGCGGCCAGGGCGAGCATGCCGAGCGCGTAGGCCCACGTGGTCCGGTCCCGGCGACGCGCCAGCGCCAGCCCGGCCAGCGCCGCGGGGACCACGGCGGCGGCGATCAGCGCGCCGATCGAGGGCGTCATCGGGCGGCCCCCTCGGGCTCCAGCATGCGGGTCAGCACCTCCTCGGCCACCGCGGAGACGACGTACCGGAACTTCCCCGACGCCGCGCGGGCGATCTCGGCCACCTGGACGACCTCGACCTCCACCCGCGGCCCGAGCACTCCGCCCAGGCGCGTGCGGATGGCGGCGGCGTCGGCGGCCGAGAAGCCGGGGGCGGGGACCACGCTCACCACCACGTGGTGGAGGGCGTCCTGGCGGACGGCGAATTCGGCCACCCGCGGCGCCTCGCGCAGCACGTAGATCGCCGAGAGCGCATGCAGGCAGCGGCCGTCCGGCGTGACCAGGAAGTCGGTGTGCCGGCCCTCCACACCGCCCAGGCGCGGCAGCGTGCGGCCGCAGCGGCACGCTCCGGTGTCGAGCCGCCCGAGATCTCCGGTCCGGTAGCGGATGATCGGGAACGACCAGGAGTCGAACAGGGTCACGGTGATCTCGCCCACGCCGTCCCCCCGGTCGCCGAGGATCTCGACGTGGACGCCCTCGGCCGGGATGTGCAGCCCGCCCGCCGGGCACTCGTTGGCGATGAGCCCGGCGTCCCGGGCGCCGTACTCCTGGCCGACGGGGCTGGCGAAGACGCGCTCGATCGTCGCCCGCTGGAAGTCGAACAGGGGCTCGGCGGTGGTGAAGATCCCCCGGGGCGGGCGAGCCGGCCGGCGGCCCCGGGCCTCGAGGTAGCGGGCCAGGAGGTAGATCGCGCTGGCGTAGCCGTAGATCTTGGCCGGCCGGAAGCGGTCGAGCGCGTCGGCGTACCGGGCCAGCGCCGCTTCGCCCAGGTCGAAGGCCGAAAGCAGCCGCGAGTTGAGCAGCCGGTCGCGCAGGGCCCGCACGGCGTCCTGCCGCGTGACCTCGATCGGCGAGCCCCAGAGGACGATTTCCCGCTCGCCGGGCTCCAGGCCGAACCAGCGGTGGGCCCGCAGCCGCGCCGCCTCGCCGAAGCCCAGGCGCGCCATGTCGACCAGGACCGTCACCGGCACCCCGGTCGAGCCACCGGTGGCGAGCGTCTGCACCGGGCCGGCCGGGGGGCTCGCCTGCAGGTCGGCGAACCGCTCGCGGACTGCCTGCCGGGTAAGGGGCGGGATGCGCGCCAGGTCCTCGAAGGTCGCCCGGGCCGGGACGATGTCGTGGCGGCGGAACAGGTCCCGGTAGTACGGCACGCGCTCGCCGGCGAAGCCGAGCAGGGCGCGCAGCCGCTCCAGCCGGTACGCCTCGAGCTGCTCGGCCGGCCACCACTGCATCGCCTCCAGTCGCCCGAGCCACCGGAAGGTCGGCTTGCGCTTGAGCGCCTCGTGCAGGGGGAACAGGAGCCGGCCGGCGATCACCGGGTGCACGGGGCACCTCCACCGATTGACGCGACCGCGGGCGCCGGCGCGGGCACCCGGCCCTCGACCAGCGCGCGCAGTTCCTCCAGCGCCCGCGCGGCCGTCTCGTCCCAGGAATGGGTCGCCGCGTGGGCGACCAGGGCCCCGCGGTCCCAGGGACGCTCGAGCGCGGCTTCGATCGCCTCCGCCAGCGCTGCCACGTCGCCCCACGGGACGAGAAGCCCGTCCACGCCGTCGCGGACGATCTCCGGGTTGCCGCCCACGCGGGTCGTCACCACCGGGAGCCCGCAGGCCAGCGCCTCCAGCAGGCAGTTGGCCCAGCCCTCGGAGCGGGTGGCCAGGCAGAAGAGATCGGCGGCCGAATACCAGGCCGGCAACTCCTCCGGCGGCCGCGGGCCGGCCAGGCGCAGGTGGCGCGCCACGCCCAGTCGCTCGGCCAGGGCCCCGAGTCGCTCGCGGTAGCGCTCGCCCGGCCGCTCGGCGCCGACCACGACGTAGAGGAGGTCCGGGTAGCGGCGCACGAGTCGAGGAAGCGCCTCCACCACCAGGTGGTGGCCTTTGCCGTCGTACACCCCGCCCACGGCGAGGAGCACCGTGCGGTCGGCCGGCAGGCCGCAGGCGGCGCGAGCGGCCGCCCGGTCCAGGGGCCGGAACCGCCCGGTGTCCACGCCGTTCGGGATGACCCGGATCCGTTCCGGCGGCCGCCCCAGGGCCACCGCCACGTCCCGCAGCGAGCGACTGACCGAGACGACCGCCGAGGCCCGGGCCAGCGTCCACCGCAACTGCGGGCGGTGGGTGGCGTACGTGGCGAGCCGCACGATGCTGCCCCGCAACGTGACCATCACCGGCACCCGGAAGAGCCGGCCCAGCAGCACGCCCGCCAGCCCGTCGGGGTAGGCGAAGTGGGCGTCGATGACGTCGAAGGCGAAGTCGCGCCGCAGCCGCGCGAGCACCGGCGCCACCGAGGCCGCGTAGAAGAGGCCGTCGAGCGACTTCAGGTACCGCGGCACCGAGAACGCCCGCGGGTGGTGGACGGTCAGCCCGTCCTGCCGCTCGAGGGGCGGAATGCCGGTGAAGCGCGGCCCGCGGATCAGACCGTTGAGCGGGAACCAGGGGACCGGCGCCACCACCTGCATGGCGCAGGCGCGGGCCATCCGCCGGGCGCGCTCGCGCACGAAGACGCCGAGCGCCGGCTGGCGAGGGTTCGGGAACACCGAGGAGAGCACCAGGACCTTCATGCCGGGGCCCCCTGGAGCGCTGCCCGGTACACCGGCAAGTAGCGCGTGACCAGCCGCGCCCACGTCCGCTCGGACTCCACGAACCGCCGCCCGCGCTCGGCCAGGCCCTGCCGCCAGTCGGCGGCCCCGGCCAGGCGCACGCACTCGTCCACGAACCGCTCGCGGGACTCGGCCGGGAACAGGCAGCCGGTCTCCCCGTGCCGGATCAGCTCGGCGTGGCCGCCCACGTCGCTAGCCAGCACGGGCCGCTCCATGGCCATGGCTTCCAGGGGCTTGAGCGGCGTCACCAGTTCGGTGAGCCGCATCCGCCGGCGGGGGCAGACGAAGACGTCGAGCAGGGGGTAGAAGCGGCCCACCCCGTCGGGGTTGACGCGCCCGGCGAAGACCACCGTCCCGTCGTGGGGCCGGGCCATCGCGCGGAGCGCGTCCTCTTCCTCGCCGCCGCCGACGAGCAGGAGCCGCACGCCAGGCAGGTGCCGCTGAAGCTCCGGCAGGGCCTGCATCAGGAAGGCCAGCCCCTCGTAACGGTAAAACGACCCGATGAAGCCGAACACCGGGCCGCCGTCCAAACCGAGCCGTCCGGCCAGGGCGGTGTCGCGCGGAGCGGGTCGGAAGCGGGCCAGGTCCACGCCATTGGGCACCACGGTGATCCGCTCGGCCGGCACACCGCGGGCGGCGATCTCCCGGCGCATGGCCTCGGCGATGACCACCACCTGAGCCACCCGGCGGAACAGCCAGGTTTCGAGCGCACGGGAGAGCCGGTAGCGCACCGAGCCCTCGCGCGTCGTGCCATGGTCGACGGCGGCGTCCTCCCAGAACGCGCGCGCCTCGTAGACCACCGGAACCCCGAGCCGGCGCGCCGCCCAGAGGGCGGGCAGGCCGTTGAGAACGGGCGAGTGGACGTGCAGCAGGTCCACGCCCTCGGCGCGGGCGACCTCCACGATGCGCCGCCCGAGCCGGGCCATGAGAAGCGGCAGGTCGGCGTGAGGCAGGCGCCGGGAGGGCCTGACGGGCGCCGTCCGGTAGTGCCGGATCCCGTCCCGGGTCTCGACCAGACCCCCGGGATAGGCGTGACGGGGCGAGGTCAGGACGACCGGCTCCAGGCCGGCCTCCCGCTGGCAGAGCGCGATGCTGCGGCTGCGCGTGCTGTAGCCGCTCGTCAGCGGCAGCGAGTGGTCGAGCACGTGCAGGACCCTCATGGCTTGCGGACCACCCACAGGTAGGCGTGCGCGACCGGGGCGCCCAGGCCCGGGTACGCGTCCACGGCCCGGACGACCGGGGGCAGGTCCAGGAGCCCCGCCGCCGCGCCCAGGCGTCGCGGCGGCAGGCAGACCGCCACCCGGCGCACGGCGTCGAGTCCGGCCGCCGCCAGCCAG
>DATLZL010000083.1:0-3687 GCA_035574035.1 Binatia bacterium
ACAAGGGGATCCGCGACGACTCGACGTGGGCCCGGGCCCAGGCCTGGGCCATCGTCGGCTACGCGCTCATGTACCGCTGGACCGGCGAGCGCGAGTTCCTCGACGTCGCCCGGCGGACCGCCGACTGGTGGCTCGTCCACGCCCCCGCCGACCACGTCGCCTTCTGGGACTTCGACGACCCCGCCATCCCCGATACCGAGCGCGACACCTCGGCCACGGCCATCGTGGCCGCCTCCCTGCTCAAGCTGGCCGCGCTGGAGCCCGATCGGGACCGGGCCGCCCGGTACCGGAGCGCCGCCGAGGCCACCGCGCGGGCCCTGGTCGAGCGCCACCTAGACGAGCGCGGCATCCTGGGCGACGGCTGCTACAACCGCCGCCTCGGCCTGGCGACCCGCAACGAGCTGATCTGGGGCTCGTACTACCTGTTCGAGGCGCTCAGCGTCCTCAGCGGCCGGCTGGAACCGGCGAGGATCTGAGCCCACCGGTTGACTCGCTTCGGAGCCTCGGGTAAGCTTCGGGCGTCATCGCGGGGTGGAGCAGCCCGGTAGCTCGTTGGGCTCATAACCCAAAGGTCGCTGGTTCAAATCCAGCCCCCGCAACCACCAAGCCGAACACCTCGGCGGTGTTCAGCAGGCCATCAGGGCTCGGCTGGATCAACAGCCGAGCCCTTCTGGTAAATCCCAGCCGCGGGTAGCGCCGGTAGCCGTCCTCCATGGCGAGGCCATGCCGGCCCAGGTGCTGGGGCGTCACCTTCCGCATCGACTGTCCGCACACGGGGCAGGTGAGCGTCCGCTCGCCGAGGGGGGTCACCCGGATCGAGGCCACGGTCTCCCGGAGGAACTCGCGCCCCAGCCTGACGTCGGCCCGGAGCGCCTCGGGCAGGCGGGCCGCGAAGTCCTCGACCACCGCCCGGTCGTATCTGACCGCCGCCGGCTCGGCCTGGCGGGGCCGGGCCGTGCGCTCGAGCGCCTCCACCTCGTCCCAGACCGCCTGGTAGGTGCCGAGCGCCTCCTCGAGCGCCCGGCCGCTGAGCCGGCCTTGCCGGATGGCGCTCATCACCGCCTCGGCCTGGCGGCGGAGCGTGGCCAGGCGCGCGGCACGGTCGTCGTCTGCGGGCCCAGCGGACGTCGGGGCGGCGCCGGCGCGGGCCGCGGCCTCGGCCAGGGCGTCGATGTAGCCGGGCAGGTGGCGCGCCAGCTCACCGATGACGAGCTGCTCGACCGCGGTCCGGTGGATGCGGAGGTCATTCGAGCAGGCGCCGAGCTCCATGTGGGTCCGGCAGCCGTAGTAGTCGCGCGCGACGATACCCAGGCGTCCGCCGCACTCGTCGCAGAGCATGAGCCCGGACAGGAGATGGGCCGTGGCCGAGCGCCCGTGCTCGAACAGGTGCCGGCGCGTGCGGAGCCGCCGCTGGGCGGCCTCCCAGGTGGCGTCGTCCACGATGCGGAGGTGCTCGAACTCCCGGATGTCCCACTGCTCCCGGGGGCGGAGCCGCCAGACCCGCCGCCCGGTGTCCGGGTGCTTCACCCACTCCCGGCGGTTGAAGAAGAACCGGCCGGCGTACTTGGGGTTCTGGAGCATGAGGAGGAGGGTATTCGGGCGCCAGCGGCGGCCGGGGTAGAGGGCGTTGAAGCGCTTGGCGATGGCCTTCTCGCCGTGGCCCGCCACGAAGAGGGCGAAGAGCTCGCGCACCACTTCGGCCTCCTGGGGGTCGACCACCAGGCGGTAGCCGACGGGGACCGGGCTCCCGCGCGGGTCGACGCGCCCGCCGGGGTGGAACACGGGCTCGGACCGGTAGCCGTAGGTACGGCCGCCGGTGGAGTACCCCTTGAGGAAGCACCCGTCCAGGCCGCGCTTGGTCGTCTTGCGCAGGTCGTCGAGGAAGAGCTCGTTGACCAGCGACTTGACCGTCACGCTGATCTTGGTGGTCTCGTCGGCGGTGTCGATGTTGTCGTTGACGGCGACGATCCGGATGCCCCGGAAGCGCAGGCGCTTGACGATGGCGTCGGTGTCGCCGACGTCGCGGGACAGGCGGAGTGGCGAGGGCCTCGTCGAGGGCGCGGCGCAGCCCGGTCAGGCGCTGGAGGCTGGCGCCGGAGACCGCGACGTCGGCGTGGGCGGCGACGATCTCGTGGCCGTGCCGGCGGGCCCACCGCTCCACGATCCGGCGCTGGTCCTCGATAGAGGTGTCGCGCTGGTTGTCCGAGCTGTACCGTCCGTAAAAGGCGATCTTCATGCGCGCTCGTCGGTGTCTCGGGGGACGACCCGGCGGACCCGGCGGGGTCCGCGGGCGTCCTCGACGATAGCAAAACGCTCCGGATGCTGCTCGACGTACCGCTGCAGGCAGCGGGCGAGGAGCTCGAGCCAGCGCGGCGCGTGCCCCGGGACGCTTCCGCCCACGCGCGGCGAGGGCGTCATCTGGCCGTCCCCCGGTGGATCAGAACGGGCGACCGTCCGGGCTCCGATGCTGCCGACATCCGGTCGAGCGCCGAGGCAAGGTCGGCGACGCACAGGTCGTGGACCGCGCGGCCACGGGCCCCGGCGAGCAGGAGGGCGACCAGGCGACCGACGGCGCCGCCGGGATCGGAGGAGACGGTGTCGAGAGCCCGGAACAGGCGCCGGAGTCCGAGGGCCTCGTGGCCGAGGGTCCGGCCAAGGGCCGTGAGCTCGAACGGGTACGTGAGGGTGTAGGTGTCGGCCTTACCGACGTCGTGGAAGAACCCGGCGACGAGCAGGAGGTCGAGATCCGCCGCCAGCCGCGGGTAGGCGGCGGCCGCCCGGTGGGCGAGCTCCATGACCTCCACCGTGTGCTGGAGCAGCCCACCCCGGTGGGCGTGGTGCCGGTCCAGGGAGCCGGGGGCCAGGCAGAAGGCGTCGAGGAACGCGCGGTCGTCCAGCAGGGCGCGGATCAGCGTCCGGTAGGCCGCAACCTCGATCCCGGCCGCCAGGTCCGCCAGGCGAGCCAGGTAGGCCGAGGGCGCCTCGGGCGCCGAGGGGATCAAGTCGGTCGGATCGGGCCAGGTCGGGTCCGGGGCGAGGGACCAGGTCAACAGCTCGAGCTCGCCCTCCCTGGCGCGCACGCAGCCGGTCACCCGGACGACATCTCCGGGAGCCAGCGCCCCGTCCGGTGGGTCGGCGAACGCGCGGATCCACCCCGTGCGGTCGGCCAGGGTCAGGACGAGGTAGCTGCCGCGGCGCCCCGGCCGGGCCACGACCGACCGGACCAGGAAGTGATCGTCGACGACCTCCCCGGGCTCGAGCTGGGCGACAAACGTCTGCTTCATGCCGTCATGCACCCCTGAGATGCAGTCTGAACGTCTCAAGTGCATTATGGCCGGTCACAGTGCTCATGACAAGAACATTTTGCACGCCTGGAGTGCGCGGGCTAAGGTAGGCGCCGCGATGGCGCCCAGCGGGGCCCGGGGGGGTCAGGGGAGGGTTCGGTCGCGGCTCTCCGTTTTGATGGGGGAGCGGAGGGTGAGGATCATCGATGTGGCCCGGGCGACCGGCATCAGCCGGAACATGCTCGCCAAGCTGTACTACGACCGGGCTCGCCGGATCGACCTCGATGACCTGGCCGCCCTGTGCGCCTACTTCGGCTGCGGGGTGGGTGACCTGCTGGAGGCGGCGCCGGCTGCCCCGCAGCCTGCCGATAGGCGGGGCCGGCGCCGGACGACGTAAGGCCGC
>DATLZL010000084.1:0-2206 GCA_035574035.1 Binatia bacterium
CGCGGTGTCGCGGCGCCAGCCGTCGGGGCCGAGGACCAGGTCGGCGACGAGCCGGGTCATGGCCCCGGGCCGAGCGGCGAGGTCCCCGCCTCCGCGGCGTCCCCCGCGGTCACCGCTCCCACACCAGCCGCCCGCGCTTGACCACGCGGCGCACGTGGTTGACGCCGTAGAAGTAGGAGAGCCACCGCCAGTTGGGGACGTCGCAGAGCAGCACGTCGCACTGCTTGCCCGGGGCGAGCGAGCCCACGTCCCGCTCCAGGCCCATGGCGTGGGCGCCGTGCAGGGTGACGCCGAGCAGCGCCTCCTCCGGGCTCATCTTCATCTGGCTCACGGCCATGGTCATCACGAGCTGCAGGTTCAGGCCCATCGAGGAGCCGGGGTTGAAGTCGGAGGCCAGCGCCACCCGCACCCCGGTCTCCAGGAACCGCCGGGCCGGCGCGTAGGGCAGGCCCAGGAAGAACGCGGTGCCCGGCAGCAGGGTGGCCGTCACCCCGGCCTCCTTCATGCGGGCCACGTCCTCTACCCGCGCCTTGAGCAGGTGGTCGGCGCTGAGCGCCCGCACCTCGGCCGCCAGCGCGGCGCCGCCGAGGGTGGCGAACTCGTCGGCGTGGAACTTGGCCCGGAGGCCGTGCCGCGCCCCCGCCTCCAGCACCCGCCGGGCCTGGGCGACCGAGAACACCCCCTCCTCGCAGAAGACGTCCACGTAGCGGGCCAGGCCCCGCTCGGCCACGGCCGGGATCATCTCCTTCACCACCAGGTCCACGTAGTCGTCCGCGCAGCCGCGGTACTCCGGCGGGACCTCGTGGGCCCCGCAGAAGGTGGCGTGGACCTCGACCGGCTGGCTTCCGGCCAGCGCCCGGACGGCCTCCAGCATCTTGAGCTCGTCGGCGGTGGTGAGGCCGTAGCCCGACTTGACCTCGATCGTGGTGGTGCCGTGCTCCAGCGCGCGCTGAAGGCGCGGTCGGCCGAGCGCCACCAGGTCCTCGACGCTCGCCGCCCGGGTCGCGCGCACGGTGGCCAGGATCCCGCCGCCGGCGGCGGCGATCTCCCGGTAGGAGGCGCCGGCGGCGCGCAGCGCGTACTCGTGCTCGCGGGAGCCGGCGAAGACCAGGTGGGTGTGGGAGTCCACGAAGCCGGGCACGGCCACCTGCCCGCGGCCGTCGAGCCGGACGGCGCCCGGGGCCAGGGTGACCTCGGCCGCCAGGCGCGACTCGGGGCCGACCCAGACCAGGCGCCCGCCGGCGGCGGCCAGGGCGCCGCGCGGGATGACGCCGAGCGGCCCCTCGCCCAGCGCCGGCTCGCCGGTGACGAGTTCGGCCAGGCCGGCGACGACCAGGTCGGCCGCCGTCACGTCGTGATGCCGGGCAGGTCCAGGCGGTGGCGCCGGGCGGCCGCGATCGCCTCCTCGTAGCCGGCGTCGGCGTGGCGCATGATGCCGGTGCCGGGGTCGGTGGTGAGCACGCGCTCCAGGCGCCGGGCGGCCTCGGGGGTGCCGTCGGCGACGACGACCATGCCGGCGTGGATCGAGTAGCCGATCCCCACCCCGCCCCCGTGGTGGACGGCGACCCAGGTGGCACCGGCGGCGGTGTTGAGCAGCGCGTTGAGGACCGGCCAGTCGGCGATGGCGTCGGAGCCGTCGCGCATGGACTCGGTCTCGCGGTAGGGCGAGGCGACCGAGCCCGAGTCCAGGTGGTCGCGGCCGATCACGATCGGCGCCTTCACCCGCCCGCTGGCCACCAGGTCGTTGAAGATCAGGCCCGCCCGCACCCGCTCGCCGTAGCCGAGCCAGCAGATGCGGGCCGGCAGCCCCTGGAAGGGCACGCGCTCGTGCGCCAGCCGGAGCCAGCGCACCAGGTGCTCGTTGTCCTTGAAGGCCTCCATCAGCGCGCGGTCGGTCGTGTAGATGTCCTCGGGCTCGCCGGACAGCGCCACCCACCGGAAGGGGCCCTGCCCCTCGCAGAAGAGCGGCCGGATGAAGGCCGGCACGAACCCCGGGTAGGAGAAGTCGGTCACGCCGGCGTTCCGGGCCTCCTGGCGGATGTTGTTGCCGTAGTCGAAGAGCACGGCGCCCATCCGCTGGAACTCCAGCATGGCCCGCATGTGGTCGGCCAGCGACCGGTAGGCGCGCTCGAGGTACGCCTTGGGGTCGCGCCGGCGCAGCTCGGCGGCCTCGGCGACGCTGAGGCCGGCCGGGATGTACCCGTTC